>CAYWBS010000391.1:0-4026 GCA_964456215.1 uncultured Hyphomicrobiaceae bacterium | reverse complement strand
TAGGCGCGGGCGCGCCGGGTCGGCGTGACGTCCGAGGACGTGGCGCAGGCGCTGAACGCGATCCTGTCAGGGACGGCGATCACCTCCTATCGTGAGGGCGATACGTCCATACCCGTGGTGATGCGCGCCGAACAATCCCAGCGGACGAATATCGACCGCCTCAGAACCCTGGCTATACCGGTCGCTGGCGGCGGAACCGTGCCGCTGTTGCAGATCGCCAATTTCAAGGGCAGTCCCGAGTTCGCGCTGATCCAGCATCGCGATCTCTTCCGCGCGCTGACGGTTTCCGCCAAAAACATCAAAATGACGGCGGCGGAATTCGATGCATTGATGAGAAAATCGATAGCGAAGATAAAACTTCCAAATGGATACAAAATCGAGGTCGGCGGCGAACTTGAAAATGCCTCCAAGGCGCAGGGCTCGCTCTTTGCCAACATGCCGCTCGCTCTGGCCCTGATCGTCCTTATACTGGTTGCGCAATTTTCGAGTTATCGGCGAACGGCGATCATTCTGATTGCGATTCCTCTTTCGATAACCGGCGTCGCGGCGGGACTGCTGGCCGCTCCGGGCTCGACTTTCGGTTTCATGGCGATCCTCGGCCTGCTTTCGCTGGCGGGTATCATCATCAACAACGCCATCGTCCTGATCGACCGCATCGATATCGAGTTGCGGAGCACGGCATCCGTGCACGAGGCCATTCTTTCGGCCTCGATCAAGAGACTCCGGCCGATCCTGATGACCACCGCGACAACCGTCCTCGGCCTCTCGCCGATCATTCTCTGGAAGGATGTTCTCTTTTACGATATGGCGGTCGTTATCGCCGGCGGTTTGCTGGTCGGGACATTGCTGACGCTCGGCGTGGTGCCGGCGCTGTTTGCAATTCTCTTCGGTCTCGATAGGGGACTGAAACAATGCCGGCGGCAGGCAGGGAGCCGTTTGAAAATCGGCCGGCTTAGTTGAACAAGGCGTCGATTTCGGTCTGGCTGGCAACGTCCTCATCGCTTTCGAGGGCCGGTCCGCTAAGCAGCGCCCTGTCGCCGGTCTTATAGGATATTCGCTCGGCCTCAATATCGGCAAAGCTCTCCTTGCCGCCCCAGATTTCCATCATATGATGCACGCGCTGCTCGATAAATTGAAAAGCGGCGATGACCTTGGTCACCCGCTGCCCCGTCACGTCCTGAAAATTGCAGGCCTCGAAAATCTTGACCACATGATCCTGGATATCGCAGGCCATATTGCTCGTGGATTCGTCGGTAATCGCAGCGGCGAGATTGCTTGCGAGTTGTTCAATATTTTCCGCTGACGACAAAATGGCTTCGGTTGCGTTCTCGGTTCCCACGACAACGGCGCCGAGCTCATCGGTCATGCGGGTGAATTCGGCAGCATTGACGCCTTCCGCGTGGAGGGAAACGATTTCTTTTTTGGTTTTTTCGATCGCCAAATGGATATCTTTTAGATCGGAGCGCAGTTCCGCGGCTTCGCCCCATTCATCGCCACTCGGCGCAACCGCCGGCGCGGCTACTCTCACGCCGGTTTCATCCGTCCGCGCTTTCTTCAGCTCGGCGATCTCGGCCTTCAGCTCCGCAATGGCCGCAAGGACATCCCCCGTGCCAACGCTGGAGTGGCCGTTCTGAACCTTCACCGTGGCCGGTTCTTCCCGCTGAACGCCACGGCCGGCATATTTTTCGATTCGGAAAACCCGTCTTTGGGCAATCGCCATACTTTCCCCCTATACGGCAGCCAACGCAAATCTAGGTTGCAATTTCCTAATAATACGTTCACCAAATCGAGAATTGGCGGCGGCGCGCGCGGGCTACCGGCAAACAAATTCCCATGAGCGTCCCAGAAAGCGCGGAAAAGTGGCCAAACAATCAAAGACCGGCGGCTCCCGGCGCCTTAACATGCGCCGCAGACGCGATGGCGATCGGCTTATATAATTGCATTCGTCTATATTGAGAGAATGTGCCGGTAGGCCAGAAGCGTCAAGAACGGCATAAGCTCATCGCTGATCGTCACGTCCCGGAAAATCGAAATCGCTTCGTCAAACCGGCCCGATTCGTAGACTTCATCGCCCAAATTGCTCCGCAGCATCTTCATCTCGTCATCAAGGAGCACTTCGAAGAGCTCCAGCGTGACCCTCCGGCCGTCACTTAACGCCGCCCGATGGTGGAGCCACTGCCAGATCTGCGTACGGGATATCTCCGCGGTGGCCGCATCCTCCATGAGATTGTATAGCGGCACGGCGCCATTTCCCCTGAGCCACGCTTCGATATATTGCACACCGACGCGGATATTGGTGCGCAACCCCTCTTCCGTGCGGTCGCCCTGGTGGGGCTTCAGCAGATCGGCGGCCGTGATTTCCTCATCGACCCCGGGCCGGTCGAGCTGGTTCTTGCCGGGCATCATCCGGTCGAACACCTCCTTTGCCACCGGCACGAGATCCGGATGCGCGACCCAGGTCCCATCATTGCCGTCCATCGCCTCGCGTTCCTTGTCGGCGCGTACGGCGATCATCGCTTCCTCGTTGGCTTCGGGGTCCCGGCGATTGGGGATCTGTGCCGCCATCCCGCCCATGGCGAAAGCACCGCGCCTATGGCAGATCTTGACCAGCAGCAAACAGTAAGCCCGAAGGAATGCGTCTCCCATCACCACCTGTGCCCTGTCGGGGAGCACATAGTCGGGATAAAGTCTCAAGGTCTTGATATAGGAAAAGATATAGTCCCAGCGCCCGCAATTGAGACCGACAATGTGGTCGCGCATTTCATACAGGATTTCATCCATTTCGAAGGCGGACGGCAAGGTCTCGATCAGCACGGTGGCCTTGATCGTCCCGGTCTCCAGAGCGAGGGCTTCCTGCGCCGCCACGAAAATATCGTTCCAGAGCCGGGCTTCGAGATGGCTTTCGATTTTGGGCAGATAGAAATAAGCACCGCTGCCCTTGGCGATCGCCCTTTTTGCATTATGGAAGAAATAAAGGGCAAAATCGAAGATGGCGCCGGAAACGGGAGCATCGTCGATCAACACATGCTCTTCCAGGAGATGCCAGCCGCGCGGCCTGACGATCAGAACCCCGGGGTTGGCCGCGACTTCATAGCGTTTGTCTGTCTGCTCATCGGTGAAATCAATCTCACCCCGCCAATAGTCCATCAGGTTTGCCTGTCCTTCGATGACATTGGCCCAGGACGGCGACAGCGCATCCTCAAAATCCGCCATGAAGACGCTGGCGCCGCAATTCAGCGCATTGACGATCATCTTGCGGTCAACGGGGCCGGTGATCTCCACCCGGCGGTCAAGGAGATCGTCCGGTATGCCGCTAATTCTCCAATCTCCCTCCCGTATGGATAATGTCTCGGGCAGGAAATCCGGTAGGTCACCTTTATCCCACCTCTCTTGCCGCTCTTCGCGCAGACCCATCACGCGTTGCCTCTCGCCTTCGAATTTTCGCGAAAGTTCCGCCACAAAGGCGAGGGCATCGCCGGTGAGGACTCTTTCGTAGGCCGGTTTCATCGGGCCGAGAATCTTGATCCCCTGCGAAGTATTACGATCCAAGGCGGTTTCTTGTCCGAGTGGCATTCTCAGCCTCCTGCAGCTTTAGAAAAAATCGGCTCTCAGAGTGAAAAGAGCGGCTTTTAGTTAGCGGTCTTCATGTATAGACTGCTGACACTTTTGACTTTGTGCTGAAGACCTTCGAGCCCATTCGGGCACGGGCCCCCCAACGCCCAATCGAGCAGTTCGACGGTGTGAACGACGGGAATATTCGTGCCCCGTGACAGTTGCGTTATGCAGCCGATATTGCCCGTCGCTATGACGTCCGGCTTGGTGCTCTCGATATTCCGCACCTTTCTTTTCAACAGTTGGTCGGCGAGGACCGGTTGAAGAATATTATAGGTGCCGGCAGACCCGCAGCATATATGACCTTCTGGTACCTCGACGATCGTATAACCGGCCTGCCGGAGGAGTTCGCGCGGCTCGTCATTGACTCGCTGGCCGTGCTGCATCGAGCAGGCGGAGTGATAGGCCACTTTC
>CAYWBS010000390.1:0-4026 GCA_964456215.1 uncultured Hyphomicrobiaceae bacterium | reverse complement strand
CCGCCAAGCCTGCCGCCTCGCTTCCTTTATCGCCCGAATTTCTGGGCTTTGGCGAGACACTGGTGGAGGCGGCAGCCGCCGCGGGCGACTTCCGGCGGGCCCTGGATTGGCTGGTGCTTGCGGGCTCTTCGCCGGATGTGCGGGCGAATTCCCTGTCACACTGGCTAGTCCTTCTCGAAATCGGCCAATCGGACGGGCGGCTGCAGGCGGACCGGGATCTGAGGTTCACGACCCGGGACGCGCTCGCCGGGAGGTTCGGCCCGGAAATGCTCCACCGCCTGGTCACGGTCCTCGACGCCCTTCAGTATGACGTGCCTATTCCGCTTTGGGATGCGGCGAGCCGGAGGCCTCAGCCGAACGAGGGGCATCTGCCGGAGACCGGCGCGCTGAGCCGGCTCCAGGAAGCCGCCAAGCGCGGCGAAGTCGGAAAAACGCTCTTGCTTGCCATGGCTGCCCTCGGGCCTGACGGCCCGGGAGGGGCTCATATGATCGCTCTCGGCGATGCGATCCGCGCTTTGAAAATGGTCGGGCTCGAAGCCGAGGCTCGGCAGGTCGGTTTTGAGGCCTTGTTCGCGATTTGGCCGCGCCAGGCGGGCCATTAACGTGAGAAAGCTAAACGGTTCGGATATGCCCGATCCACTCGCGCCGTATTTGGATCAGTTCATGGAGATGCTCAGCGCCGAGCGCGGCTCGGCGTTGAATACGCTTGATGCCTATCGCCGCGACCTTGTTGATTTTTCCGCCTTCCTCACGCGCCAACGGCTTGGCGTGCGAACCGTGCGGACGGCGGATATTCGAAGCTATTTTACCGCGGCTGCCGATTCCGGGCTCTCGACGGCATCCAGAGCGCGGCGGCTCTCGGCGTTGCGGCAGTTTTTTCGGTTCCTAGTCGCCGAGAATTATCGCGATGACGATCCGACGGCGGCCATCGAAGGACCTAAGCGTAGCCGGCCGTTGCCGAAGGTTCTCACGGTCATGGAAGTCGACATTCTTCTCGAGGCGGCGCGCAAGCGCTTGAAGGCCGCAATTGGAGCGAACAAGTTGCGGGCGCTCAGGCTTTTTTGCCTCCTTGAGCTGCTTTACGCCACGGGCCTCAGAGCAACCGAGCTCGTTACATTGCCGCGCGCGGCGGTCCGCGACGATGATCCGGTCATTGTCATAAAGGGAAAGGGCGGGCGAGAACGCCTCGTGCCCCTCAACCAGCCCGCCCGCAGGGCTCTTCACGCCTATCTATCGGAACTTCAGAATCAGACACCGCTGCGTAAGGAGGTCTTCTGGCTGTTCCCGTCGCGGGGCAGGGAAGGCCATCTCACGCGCCAGCGCCTGGCGCAGGAACTCAAGCATCTTGCAACCGAAGCGGGCCTCATGCCGGGGCGCGTTTCGCCTCACGTCCTGCGTCATGCCTTCGCCAGCCATCTCCTTGAGCGCGGCGCCGATCTCAGGTCCATACAGCAATTGCTCGGCCATGCCGACATTTCAACGACTCAGATCTATACGCACGTTCTTGAGGAACGCCTGAAAAAGCTCGTCGAAGAGCATCACCCCCTTGCCGGCGAGCGTCTCGACAAAAGCTGGCTCGACAAAAGCTAGACAGGCCCTTGCGGTGGCCGCGTTTAACCATTATTTCCGGTGAACTTGGTGCGGTGTTCGCCTTGACATCGCAAAATTGGGGGGCGAGTGTTAGCAATCGCGGGGTCGCTGGGCCCAACAATTATTATTGCTCGCGGAAAAGGAGCATCCTATGGCAGGTGCGGGTGTACTCTCCGCAATGCGCACCTATCTTGATTTCGAAAAGCCGATCGCCGAGCTTGAAAGCAAGATCGCGGAACTGACGGCCCTATACAAGGATGAGAAGTCGGATTCGATCTCCCATGAGATCGCGACACTGGAAGAGAAAGCCCAGCGCACGCTTGAGCAGCTCTATGCCAAGTTGACGCCCTGGCAGAAAACCCAGGTGGCCCGGCATCCCGATCGCCCGCATTTCTCCGACTATGTGTCTGAATTGGTGGAAGATTTTACGCCGCTTGCCGGAGACCGGTATTTCGCGGAAGATTGCGCCATCGTCGGTGGAATCGGAAGGTTCCGAGACCGTCCCGTCCTCGTTATCGGCCATGAAAAAGGCTCCGACACCGAGGCGCGCATCAAGCATAATTTCGGAATGGCGCGCCCCGAGGGATACCGGAAGGCCGTCCGGCTGATGCGGCTCGCCGATCGCTTCAGCCTGCCTATCATAACGTTCATCGATACGGCCGGTGCCTATCCCGGAATCGGCGCGGAGGAACGCGGCCAGGCCGAGGCCATTGCGCGATCGACGGATTGTTGCCTGTCATTGGGGGTGCCGATGATTGCCGTCATCATCGGCGAGGGCGGATCGGGCGGAGCGGTGGCAATCGCCACCGCCAACCGTATCTTCATGCTTGAGCATGCAATCTATACGGTCGCCTCTCCCGAGGCCGCTGCTTCCATTCTGTGGCACGATTCCTCCCGCGCCAAGGATGCCGCCACCAGCATGAAAATCACATCCCAGGACCTGATGAATTTGAAAGTCATCGATTCGATCATTGGCGAGCCGATTGGCGGCGCGCATCGCTCCAAGCAACGCACCATCTCCCGGACCGGCGTCCATATCCAAAGAGCCTTGCGGGACTTTGATGGCCTGTCGCGAAAGGAGATTCGCCGTCAACGCCAGGACAAGTTTCTGGCTATTGGCCGTTCGCTTTGATCCCGGTTTTCAACACGTCCCTCCGGGAATTCGGCTTATTATTTCACGGCCCGGCGTGCCGCGGCGCGAAAATCGGCGCTACCGCGCGGGAAATACGGGCCAAGCGGCCCAGGCCATCCCCAAATAGCCCAAAATGCGTCAAAGCAGCGCCAATTTCATTGCCATAATCGATAGTTAGCGAATCATCATGCGGTCTCACGAACGGGTTTTCGGCTGCGTCGTGCGGGTTAATGCTGTAAGATAATGGAAATGGTGAAGGTGGCCGTCCGATTCGCCGCGCAGTCTACATCGGGCCGGACGCGTGAGCTGCCGCTGTTCCGCTTTTCGGCCTTTCAAGGGACTTCTCCGCTGACGGTCCTGGGTGGAAGGGCGGATGCGAATCAATTCGGTTAGTGGAGCAAGACCGAGGACATCACATATGCTTGGAATTCTGGCGCGTGGCACGCTGGCCATAATGCTCACGGCATTGGGGCTTTCAGGCTGCGGCCGGCCGACGCTCCCTCACCTCAAGCCGCTGCCTGCGGAGGCGCGCGCCCTCCTTGCCCAAAAAGGCATGAAAGACTCGTCTCCGATTCTTATCCGAATCTTTAAGGAAGAATCGGAGCTCGAAGTCTGGAAAACCAAGGCCGACGGCCGCTACTACCATTTCAAGACCTATCCGATCTGTAATTGGTCCGGCAAGCTCGGACCAAAGATCAAGGTCGGCGACAAGCAGGCGCCGGAAGGCTTCTACCAGGTCTCACGCGGCCAGCTCAATCCGAACAGCAAATTTCACCTTTCCTTCAATCTCGGCTTTCCGAACAGCTTCGACAAGTCTCGCGGACGCACGGGCGCCCATTTGATGGTCCACGGAAATTGCAAGTCGCTTGGCTGTTATGCGATGACCGACGCGCTGATCGAGGAAATCTATATTCTGGCCCGCGAAGCCTTTGTCGGCGGACAACAATCCGTTCCCGTGCATGCCTTTCCATTTCGCATGACCAAGAAGAATATGGCCCGGCACCGGCGCAGCCGTTGGATTGGTTTTTGGCGGAATTTGAAACAGGGTTATGACGCGTTTGAAATTTCCCGCAAGCCGCCAAAGATCGATGTGTGCGAGAAGCGTTATCTGGTGAATGTCGACTTCTCGGTGCCCGATGATCGCCTCAAACCGGCCAGCCGGTGTCCGCCGTATCGGCTGGCGGAACCGGATGTTTTTGTGCCCGGTCCCGGTGTCAATGTCGCGAGCAGCCAGGTAAACACGATACCCATTTCCGGTCTGACTCGTTTCCTGACGACCATCCAAGGGAATGGTATCAGCAAAT
>CAYWBS010000389.1:0-4026 GCA_964456215.1 uncultured Hyphomicrobiaceae bacterium | reverse complement strand
TGCGTTCGTAACTCTCCTTTCCGGCGGACACGCGCTGTTAATCGGCGTCCCCGGGTTGGCGAAAACAAGCCTTGTGGAAACGCTGGGCACCGTTCTCGGCCTGGATAATAACCGCGTCCAGTTTACCCCTGACCTGATGCCGTCGGATATTGTCGGCTCCGAGGTTCTCGAAGAATCGGGCTTGGGCAGAAGGGAATTCCGCTTCATCAAGGGGCCGGTGTTCACCCAGCTATTGATGGCCGACGAGATCAACCGGGCCAGTCCGAAAACGCAATCGGCACTGCTTCAGGCGATGCAGGAGCATCATGTCACCGTCGCCGGTAAACGGCACGACTTGCCGGCGCCCTTTCATGTGCTTGCGACGCAAAATCCCCTGGAGCAGGAAGGGACTTATCCGCTGCCCGAGGCGCAACTGGACCGGTTTCTGCTGCAGATTGACGTTACCTATCCGGATGAAGCCGCTGAACGGCGAATGCTGTACGCCACGACCGGAACCGAGGAGCGCATCCTCCGGCCCATTCTCTCGGCGACCGAAATCCAGTCGATGCAGCGCTTGGTTCGGCAGATTCCGGTTGGCGATTCCATCGTCCATGCCATTCTCAAGCTGGTTCGCTCCGCCCGTCCCGAAGCCGGAAAGGATGGAGAGATTGAACGGCTTGTCGCTTGGGGGGCCGGTCCCCGTGCGAGTCAGGCGTTGATGCTGGCGGTCCGCGCCAAGGCTCTGATCGATGGGCGTCTCGCCCCTTCCATAGATGACGTCATCGAGCTCGCGCCGCCTATTCTCAAGCACCGTATGGCTCTGACATTTGCGGCCCGGGCTGAAGGCGTCCAAATGACGGACGTAATTTCCAAACTCACTGAGAGTTTGACATGATCTCTATATGAGGGTGGCGTGGTGAACAAAGAAGGCCCGCTTACGCCCGGCACGATAAGTGACATTGAGCACCAGGCACATGCGCTGGCGGATCGCATGCCGATTCTCCTGGTGGAATCGCGGCGCGTCGCGCAGACTGTTGCACACGGCATCCATGGCCGTCGCCGGGCGGGACCTGGTGAGACCTTTTGGCAGTTCCGGCAATTCGAAAGCAGCGACAGCGCATCTCTTGTCGACTGGCGACGTTCTGCGAGCTCGGACCATCTCTATGTCCGCGAACGCGAATGGGAAGCCGCCCATACGGTTTGGCTGTGGCCGGATCTCACGAGATCGATGTATTTTCAATCGCATCTCAGCCAATCCGCCAAGATCGAGCGAGCCTTGTTGCTGACTTTCGCACTTGGCGAACTCTTGGTGCAGGCAGGCGAGCGAATCGGCCTTCTTGGCGTGATGCCGCCCTCGGCGAACCGCAACGCCGTCGCTCGAATAGCCGAATGGATCACCCAGCACTGGGCGAACAGTACCTTGCCTCTCGGCTTGACCGCCAAGGCGAGACTTGGCGCCTTTTCGGAATGCGTCTTGTTCGGTGACTTCCTCGAACCTGTCGACGATATCATCCGGTCGCTACAGAAGATTGCCGCGGAGGGCGTGCGCTGCCATGTCGTGCAAATCCTTGATCCGGCCGAGGAAACATTGCCGTATTCGGGACGCACGGAGTTTGAATCCCATGATGGCGATCACCGCTTTCTCACCGGCCGGGCGGAGGCATTGCGCAACCGCTACAAGGCCAAAATGGCAGCGCATCGCGATGAGCTGCAAAGCCGCCTGAAACGCTTGGAATGCTCGTTCTTGCTTCATCACACCGACCGGCCCGCGGGCGAGGTCCTCCTCGCCCTGCACGCGCGGCTTGCCGGAATGGACGAGGATTACCGTCATCGGCCCTCTCAAGGCGCAAATCCGCAGGAGACTGCTTGGCCTGAGAAAGCTGAGGAGCGACCCGGCTCATGATGGCGCTTGGTCCAATAGCTTTTGTGCAGCCTTGGATCCTGGTCGGGCTTGCCACACTGCCGGTGATCTGGTGGTTGCTGCGTTTCACGCCACCGCGGCCAAAGCGTGTCTGGTTTCCACCGACGCGCCTGTTGAAAGATTTGGAGACGGAAGAACAAACGCCGGCCCACAGCCCATGGTGGCTGACCGCGCTGCGCCTGCTGCTGGCCACACTTCTAATTCTTGCCTTCGCAGGACCGATCCTTAATCCCGACCGTCAGGTCGTATCGATTGCTGGAAACTCCGTCATTGTCGTCGACAATGGCTGGGCGGCGGCCAAGGATTGGGACCGGCGCAAATCCGAGTTGGAGACGCTCATCGGAAGAGCAAATCGATGGGGCCAGCCTATTGTTCTCGCCGCCACCGCGGGACCGGCCGGGACCGCCAAATACGCGCCGCAAACAGCTAAGAATGCGCTTGAGCGAGCATCAAGTCTTCACCCGCAACCCTTTGCTCCGGACCGGGCAGCCACTGCCGAGGCTCTTCTTAGGGACCTGGATTCGCGAATGTCCTACGATGTGTTTTGGCTGAGCGACGGGCTCGACTATGGCAATGCCCGGAAGTTCGCCGACAGTCTCGATAGGCTGAAAGGTGAGAAGGGCCGGCTGACGATCTTTTCGCAAGGACCCAGCTCAAGCGTCCTCGGCGTTCGCTTCTCTCCGGATAGGTCCGGCGGCTTCAAAGCAGAGATACTCAGGCCTTCCGATGCCGCGCAAAGCGGCGTTGTCCAGGCGTGGAGCGGCCGCGGCGCGCGTCTTGGTGAAGCACCTTTCGTTTTCAGGTCGGGGGAGAAAAAAGTCGAGGCGGTTTTCGATTTGCCGCTCGAGCTGCGCAATCAGATCTCGCGCCTCGAAATCGCCGGCCAGCAATCGGCAGGCGCGGTCTACCTTCTCGATTCGCGAAGCTGGCGAAGACGTGTCGGTCTTGTCTCTGGCGAATCCCGTGAGCTCTCTCAGCCTCTGTTGTCGCCACTCTATTATATTGAGCGCGCGCTCGGTCCATTTGCGGAAATCCTGAGCGCGAAAGACCGCAACGTCCTCGCGGCGGTCAGTGATTTCCTGCGGCAAAACCCGTCGATCATCATTCTTGCCGACATTGGCAAGATTGTCGGCCAGACATACGAACAATTGAACAATTGGGTCAATAAGGGCGGAATTCTCGTCCGCTTCGCCGGGCCGCGTCTGGAGGAGAGCGAAGACGATTTACTGCCTGTCGCCCTGCGCCAAGGTGGCCGCGCGCTCGGCGGTGCCTTGTCCTGGAGCACGCCACAAACACTTTCTCCGTTTGAGAGCCAAAGCCCGTTCTACGGCCTGCAGACCACCGAGGACGTAACCGTCAACAGGCAAGTCCTGGCGGATCCCACTCGACCCGTCGCAGGCTCGGAAGTTTGGGCACGCCTCAAGGACGGTACGCCGCTGATCACCGCACACCGGCGCAAACAGGGCTGGATCGTTCTCTTCCATGTCACGGCGAACCCGGATTGGTCGAGCCTGCCGCTTTCCGGTCTATTTGTCGACTTATTGAAGCGTCTCGTCGATCTTTCCGGACAATATGCGAGCACCGGGCAAACCGGGAATGCCGAGCAGAAGGCGGGGTCTTCGCCTAATGAGTGGGAGCGCGCTCAAGTTCTTTCCCCCGAACAAACGCTTGACGGTTTTGGCAGACTGGGCGCTCCGCCTCCCTCCGCCGAAGCGATAGATATTCGCGGTCTATCGGGGATAAAACCAACATATCGGCATCCACCGGGGTATTATGGTCCGGTGGGCGCCGTTCGCGCGCTGAATGTGATTGGACCGAAGACTGTGCTAACGCCGTACAACGGCCGGCCGTCCGGAGCGACCGTCATCGACTATACGAGCGCCAAACCGTTGGCGCTCAGGCCGTGGCTCCTTTATGCCGCGCTCATGGCTTTCTTGCTGGATACGATAGCCGTCATCGCGCTTTCGTCGGGATTCCGCCCAGTCGCGAAAAGCGCCGGTGCGGCATCAATTGTTGTTGCGCTCATCTTGTTGCTGTCACCGGGTCAAGGCCTTGCCCAGTCAGGTCAATCGGTAAGCGATGATTTTGCGCTCAAAGCCTCGCTAAGAACGCGCTTTGCCTATGTG
>CAYWBS010000388.1:0-4028 GCA_964456215.1 uncultured Hyphomicrobiaceae bacterium | reverse complement strand
CGATGGCGGCCAGCGGAATAATTGCGGTTGCCGCCGCCGGAAACAACGGCCCGAAAGCCAAACCAGCTTATCCGGCGGCTTATGACTCTGTCGTTGCCGTCACCGCTGTCGACGTCAAGAAAAGGCTATTTGAACGGGCGAATAGAGGGCCTCACATCTTTGTTGCGGCACCGGGTGTGAAGATTTTGTCCACGAAGCCGGCCGGCAAATACGGGTTCCTCACCGGGACATCCATGGCGGCGGCATATGTCAGCGGTATTGTCGCCTTGATGCTTGAGAAGAATCCCGAGCTGGGACTCGATGAACTCAGAAGCCAGCTGACTGTTGCGGCTCGGGACCTCGGTGAACCGGGCAGGGATTTCCTGTACGGCTACGGTCTGGTGGACGCCCATGCCGCTGTGCAAGCCGCCCTGCCAGGCAGGTCGGAGGACCAACCAGTCTCAGCGCTCAGCAGAACAAATTAAACCGGCCGCTTAAAGCACTCTCATCTCCTTTGCGCCTAACTTCGCGAAGGCCGAATTCGGCCTCCGCCTTTACAGAATTTCGAACGCCTGGGGCTGAGAAAATTTTGACTCCTCAACTTCAAGCTCATACTCGGAATGAAGGCACTTAACAACATAGTTTGCTGGCCATCATACAACATCGAATGCGCGCGAACTTAAGATTTCACGTATGTCCGCTTACAGAATTCTTCGCGAGCTTGGCGCAACCGCCGAGGCATGAGAGTGCGTTTCAATCTGAGTCCTTGAGAGCCCTCTTTCATCCCTTTGCACATTGGCACACGCGAGTGCGAAATTCTGGATTTCCTCCGATAGCTGACGGTTATTTCTGGGTCGGCCCAAGACGGCTTCGGGCTATTTGCTGCCGAAGCCGGACCTGCCGGTTCCAGGTGCCGTTAAGACAGCTTCGTCCACATCAGAGACATTCGAAGTGCCAAGAGATTTCATCCGACAGCAAAGTCATGGACGTCCGTTATTGGGTGTTGCTCAGACGCGCACTGCTACAGCCGAGTTCTTCCGCCTTTGACCCTGGCTGCGTTAAAACTATTAACTGCGCAAGGTGCCTAGAAATCTATTCGCAAATTCTTCCTTCTGCAGATTGGCGTTGCTCGCAACGATTCTGTTGCACCGCTTTTGTAAAATGATTTTCTCCGAATTCTTGCCATGCTTCTGTTTTCACGCAGCCGATACACTGAGCGGACAAATCTTGGCGGCGGGCCTACCGTAGGACAAAGGCAGCACTCGCAATGATATAGGCGCCCAGAAGCAAGATCGCTACGAAGAAAACTTGTTGGAAGCGTGCTTCCCGCAATCGTTGACGAATGCGTTGACCGACAATCATTCATAGGATCGCTGGCAGCGCCGCAGCAGCCGATATGATACTGAGCTGGGTCATGAGCAGTCTGTTCTCCTGTAGTGCCATAGCGAGGGTAATCGTCAATGCCGTAAAGAGCATTCCCATGGCCTGAATGGCAGCCTTTTGGCCATCCGGACACTCGCGTTATGGCATCAACGATACGAGGACAAGCTGCCAGCAATGTATTTCACCACGCGCTCAATCCCGAACCTTGGATTGCTCCGCCACCTCCGGGTCGAGTTTCAGTCCCAGGCCAGGTTCGGTCGGGGCGACGAGAAAGACCCCCTCATCGGTCACCTTCTCGTCGATCGTGGGGCCGGTGAACAATTGGCCCTGGAACTTTAGCAGCGCGTTGTCGGCCATGAAGTATTCGACCCATTTCACGTTTGGGAGGCCTGCCGCCATATGCATATGCACCATCTGCAGATTCCAGGGAGAAACCGGCACGCCACGTGCCGTGGCGTAGGAATGGATGCGCAGCCAATCGGTGACTCCGCCGGTCAGCGAGGCATTGGGTTGGGCGATATCCACCGCACCTTCGTCGATCAGGCGCTGGAACTCCAACAGTCCCATATGCTGCTCGCCTCCGGCGATATAGGTGCGTCCGGCGCGGGCACGGACGCGTGCGTAGCCGGCGATGTCCTCCGGCGGAACCGGCTCCTCGAGCCAATAGACGTCAAAAGACTCCCAGCGTTTGAGCTGCTGGATTGCCGTGTCGACATCCCAACTGCCGTTGACGTCGACCATAAGCTTGATGTCCGGACCTATCGCGGCGCGCACCTGGCGGACCCGCTCCGTCGCCTCGTCCAGTGTGACGAAACTTCGGGTTCCGCGGATCTTGAGCGCCTTGTGTCCCTTCTCCACATAAGAAGCTGCGCGTTCCGCAAGGTCGTCCGGTGCCATGTGGTGGGCGCAGTTGGCGTACGTCGGGATCAGGTCTCGGTGACCACCGAATAACGCCGACACGGGCACGCCAAGCGCCTTGCCTTTGATATCCCAGAGCGCAAAGTCGATGGCCGCGATACAGACCCGAACGATGCCCTCGCCACCACGCTTGGGGATAGCGCCCCGATAAAGGTTTCGCCAAAGGTCTTCCGTCAGCCGCGGATCCGCTCCGACAATGCGCGGCGCGAGGATGTCATTGAGCAGACTCTGGAAGATAGCGCCCATGCCCGATGGCGCGCTGGCAAAGCCGATGCCGGTCACGCCGACGTCAGTGTCAATCGAGACGACGATGATCTCGGCGACGTAGCTGGCTTGCGCATCGCCTCGGTAACGCGTCGTGGTGACCTGGGTAATCCGCATCGGTTCGGCCTTCCTAGCCCTTTTGTGGCCGTCGCCGGTAGATCCAGCTCCAGATGGACGAGCCAAAGAGTCCGAGTATGGCGAGCAGAATAAATAACGCGGCCAGCGGCTGCATTATGATCTGCCACCAGGCGCCGTCGAACATCTTCAGCGAATTCTGGAAATTGGTTTCCACCATCTCGCCAAGAATCAGGCCAACGGCGATCGGCGCGACCGCGAAACCATGGCGGCGCGCCAGGAAGCCGATGACGCCAAAGATCAGGACGATCCACACATCCAGCAGCGAAGAATTGAGCGCGTAGGCGCCGATCACCGCGAGCGCGAACACGACAGGCCACAAAATCGGAGACGGCACCAGGGAGATGCGCGCGAACAGCTTCGCGGCATAAAGCCCCATGGCCATGAACATCACATTGGCCAGCAGCATTGCGCCGAAGATCTGATAGACCTTGTCGACCTGCTCGGTGAACAGATAAGGGCCGGGGCGTAGACCATGAACCAGCAGACCGACGAGGATAACCGCGGTCGTTCCGCTTCCGGGAATGCCGAGCACCATCGTCGGCACCATTGCCCCGCCCGTCGCCGCGTTGTTGGCGGCCTCGGCGCCCGCGATACCTTCGACAGAGCCTTTTCCGAATTCTTCCTTGTACTTCGACCAGCGGCGCGCCTCGGCATAACCGATCATGGAAGCCATGGTCGCCCCTTCCGCCGGCAACACACCGATGAAAGTGCCGATTCCGCATGAACGGACGACGGTCTTCCAGATTTTCTTGTAGTCGTCTATCGTGGGCAACTTTACGGCCGTCAGCCTGATCGCTTCCACGACGTGACTGACCCGCCGCGACTGTACGAGCAATTCCGACATGGCGAAAAGCCCGATGAAGACAGGCACAAAGGCAAGCCCCTCGTAGAGCTCATAATTGCCGAACATAAAGCGTTCGATCCCGGTGGTGGGTTCGGCACCGATGGTGGACAGCCATACTCCGAAGGTGCCGCCGATCAGGTTTCTCACGGCGCCACCGCTGCTGATCGAGGCAAGCATCGACAGGCCGAAGAGGGAAAGAGCAAAATATTCGGGTGGGCGAAATTCGTAGGCGACCCGCGCCAGCATCGGCGCCGCGATGCACAGCACGATCACGGAAAACACGCCGCCAATGGTGCTCGAGACCACGGCAATCCCCAATGCGCGGCCGGCCTCGCCGCGTTGGGCGAGCGGATATCCGTCGAAGGTCGTCGCGGCGGCGGCGGCGGTGCCGGGTGTGTTGATCAAGATCGCGGTAATCGATCCGGCAAACGTGGCCGAAACGTAGATCGTCGCCAGCACGGCGATGGCGTGAACCGGCTCCATGGTCAGCGTGAAGGGGAGC
>CAYWBS010000387.1:0-4045 GCA_964456215.1 uncultured Hyphomicrobiaceae bacterium | reverse complement strand
CGCCGAACGACTTAGCCGCTTGCGCGTCTAAGGTCGTGGCGGAAAGCCCGCCCCCCTCAAGGGGGCGAGGGCAATAGATAGAAAATTCGTGTCAAAGCGGACAGCGGTGGACCAAGCCCGGTGATGACGGGAAGAGAGTTGCGATAGTCTCCTTTATCAATCAGAAATCCCACAGGGATTGGTCACCACAACATCTTTTAGGATAATCAGGATGGATGCCGTTCATAATCCCGAGAAATCGTGGTGCCCATGACGAAAGCCTGGCAGGCGACAGTGCTGACGCTTTATCCGGACATGTTTCCGGGGCCTTTGGGGGCGAGCCTTTCCGGCCAGGCCCTGAAAAACGGTTTATGGTCTCTGAGCGCCATCAACATCCGCGACTTTGCCGCCGACAAGCATGGTTCCGTCGATGATACCCCCGCCGGCGGCGGGCCGGGCATGGTCATGCGCGCCGATGTGGCGGCGGCGGTGGCCGATCATGCGCTCGGGGCGGCGCCCGCCGGCACCCCTTTGATCTTTCTGACACCCCGCGGCCGGCCGTTGACCCAGGCGCGCGTCAGCGAACTCGCCAAAGGGCCGGGAGCGATATGCCTCTGCGGCCGCTTTGAAGGCGTGGACGAACGGCTTTTCCAGGCGCGCCGATTCGAGGAAATCTCAATCGGCGATTATGTGCTTTCCGGCGGCGAAATCGCGGCCATGGTGCTGATCGATGCCGCTATCCGCCTGCTGCCGGGCGTCGTCGGCGACGATCAGTCGCTTGAACAGGAAAGTTTCGAGCAGGGCCTGCTCGAATATCCGCACTATACGCGGCCGCGCGAATGGCAGGGGCTCGCCATCCCCGAGATCCTGCTTTCGGGCGATCATCGCCGCATCGCCGAATGGCGGCGCATACAGGCGGAACGCATCACCAAGGCGCTGAGGCCCGATCTCTGGAAAAAGTATCGCGGCAAATAGCCCGGCCCAAGTTGACACCGCGCGCCTTTATTCTTGAGCTGTCCGGGACCGCGTTGACGAATAAATCTCACAATTGCCCGAAACAATCTCTAAGATTTCATTGTATTTTGCGGAACGCGAACCTTTTTCGAGGGTTCGGATTCCGGCAAAGGAAATCGCCGGAAAATGGTCGATTTTTCGACGCGCCGGCGAGGAGGCAAATCCTGGTTCCGTGGCCATGGGATGCGATCAAAGACAATGGGCCACGCGCTATCGGATTTTTGAGGAAACGCACAATGGAAACGCGATCAGCAAAGCTGCTCAAATTCGGGTTTGCCGCGGCTGCGGCAACCCTGCTCGTCACCACCTGGCCGCAAGGCTCCCTGGCGCAGGAGAAGAAGGTTCCCGGCTGGGCCCAGGGCCGGCCGCCGGAACTGGCAAACTCACCCCTGGCGCCGCATCCTTCCAATCTCAAGGTCACGCCGCCCGACAAGATTCCGCTGAACAATATCCACCTTCCGCCGGGATTCAAAATCGAGATCTGGGCGCACGGCATGCCGGGCGCGCGGATGATGACGCGCGGCGACAAGGGAACGATTTTTGTCGGCACGCGCGGCATCGGCCGCGTTTACGCGATCACGGATAAGGGCGGCGAGCGCACGCATCAGATCGTCACCGAGGGCCATTATCAGCCGAACGGCGTCACCTTTAAGAACGGCAGTCTCTATGTCGCCGCGATCAACAAGGTCCTGAGGTTCGACGGCATCGAGGACATGCTGCCGAAAATCCCGAAGCCCGTCGATATGACGGACGCCTTCAAGCTGCCGCCCGACAAGCACCATGGCTGGAAGTTCCTGGCCTTCGGTCCCGATAACAAGCTCTATATTCCGGTCGGCGCGCCCTGCAACAACTGCGAGATCGACAAGAACGTTCATGGCATGATCCGCCGCTACAACGCCGACGGCTCGGGCATGGAGATCGTGGCGCGCGGCATACGCAATTCCGTCGGCTTCGACTTCCATCCCGAGACCGGCGAATTGTGGTTTACGGACAATGACCGCGACTGGATGAGCGAAAACGGGCCTCATTGCGAGCTCAACAGGGTGGCCACCATCGGCGCCAATTTCGGTTTTCCCTATTGCCATGCGAACGGCGTCATCGATCCCGATCTCGGCAAGCCCGGCGCCTGCGACAATGTCGTGTTGCCCGCCGCGCTGATGGGGCCGCACACGGCGCCGCTCGGCATGCGCTTCTACACAGGAGACATGTTCCCCAAGGAATATAAGAACACCATCTTCATTGCCCGGCGCGGCTCCTGGAACCGGACCATCCAGGTCGGCTACGACGTGATTGTCGCCGTGCTGAGCTCGGACGGAACAACCGCCGCGCCGTCGCCCTTTATGACGGGCTTTCTGAATTCGATCACCAACGACTTCTGGGGACGCCCGGTCGACGTCCTGCAGATGCCGGACGGCGCGCTGCTTGTCTCCGACGAGCAGAACGGCGCCATCTACCGCGTAAGCTATTCTAAAGGCTAGAGCGGTCAGGACGTGCAGCGCGGATTTCGGTCTTTGGCTGCGAGGTTGAGGCGGCCCGCCGGTTCTCTGGCGGCCGCCTTGCTGTTGCTGGCGGCCGGGACCTGCGCCCTGCGCGCGTCGGAGACCACCTTTGCAGAGCGGCTGAAAATCTGTGGCGCCTGTCATGGCACCGACGGCAACTCCGCGCGGGAGAACATACCGTCGCTTGCCGGCCAGCCGGAGATATTCCTGACCAACCAGCTGATATATTTTCGCGAGGGCCTGCGCCACTCGGAGCTTATGGCGCCGCTGGTGGAAGGCTTAACCGATGCCGATATCGAAGCGCTCGCCCGTTACTATTCAAGACTGCCACCGGCCACCATAAATCATCCCATGAACCGCCAGCTTTACGACAAGGGAGGCGCACTGTCGAAGACAATGCGCTGCGGGACCTGTCATCTGCCGGATTATTCGGGGCGCGCGCAGATGCCCCGCCTCGCCGGGCAGCGCGAGGACTATCTGGTCCCGGCCATGCGTTCCTATCTCAATGAAACGCGCGGCGGGCCGGACACGACGATGATCGATGTCCTGCGCGGGCTCACGGTGGGCGATATTCGCGCCCTCGCCCACTACATTTCCCTGCAAAACACTCGGAAATAGAGCTTTGCCGCGCCTTGGACCTCGACAATCGGTGTCAATTGCGCTAGAAAACGCCCTTGATTTTCCGCAAATCTGGGGTCGCAAGAGCTGCGCCCGTCGCGTCGGCACGGCGCTTTTCAGCGCGTGATGGAAGTTAGGTCCAAGGCCCATGAACATTATCGAAGAACTGGAACAGGAACAGGTCGAGGCGCTGGAGACGGCGCGGCCTATCCCCGAATTCGCCACCGGCGACACGGTGCGCGTCAATGTGAAGGTGAAGGAAGGGACGCGCGAGCGTATCCAGGCCTATGAAGGGGTGTGCATCGCGCGCACGGGCGGCGGATTGAACGAGAGCTTCACCGTCCGCAAGATCTCCTATGGCGAGGGCGTGGAGCGCGTTTTTCCGATCTATTCGCCATTGATCGAGTCCATCGAGGTTGTCCGCCGCGGCAGGGTGCGCCGGGCCAAGCTCTACTATCTCCGCGGCCGGCGCGGCAAATCCACGCGCATCGCCGAGCGCACCGACGCGCGGGCCAAGAAGCTTACCGCCCGCGACAAGTTCAAGGGCTTTAAGAAGCCGAAAGGCGATCCGGATGACCTGTCGAGGCTATCGGGAGTCGGCGAGGAGCTGCAAAAGCGGTTGAACAAACTTGGCATCATGCAGTTTGAGCAGATCGCCAATCTTTCCGACGATGAAATAGAGAAGATCGACGAAGTCCTGAACTTCAAGGGCCGGATCGAGCGCGATGACTGGGTTGGCCAGGCGAAGGCGCTGGTCGCCGAGGCGGTCGCCGCCGAAGTGCCGGCCGAGGAGCCCGAAGACGACGGCGCGGCCGGATCCGGCGAAGACGCCAGGAGCTGAAGCCTGAGTCGCACCTCGACCGTAGCCCGGATGAAGCGCAGCGAAATCCGGGAACGATTGATAGGCTGCCCCGGGTTTCGCCGCGCTCCACCCG
>CAYWBS010000386.1:0-4062 GCA_964456215.1 uncultured Hyphomicrobiaceae bacterium | reverse complement strand
GCAATGCGATATTCACCAGCCGGTCGATGAACTCGTACATGCGGTTTTTCCGCAATGTCACCTTGCAGCCGATCGGCATGCCTTCCCTCAGCTTGTAGGTCGCAATGGATTTCCGCGCCTTGCAGATCACCGGCTTCTGTCCGGCGATGCGCGCGAGGTCCTCGGCGGCAGCGTGAATTTTCTTCGATTCGGCGACCGCCTCTCCGACGCCCATATTGATGATGACCTTGTCCAAGCGCGGCACCCGCATGGGATTGTCGTAACCGAATTCCTTTGTTACTTCGGCGCGGACCACGTCGTTGTAATAGCGCTTCAAGCGCGGAACATATTTCGCCTCAGCCATCGATTACCTCTCCCGAGCGCCTGGCAAACCGCACCTTCCGTCCGTCCTTCAAAAACTTGTAACCGACACGGCTCGGCTTGCCGTCCTTGGGATCTTCCATTGCCAAATTCGAAATATGGATCGGCACCTCCTTGGACACTATGCCGCCTTCCTGCGACTGCGTCTGGCGCTGATGCCGCCTGACCATATTGACGCCTTGAACGATCGCCTTGTTCTCCTTGGGAAGCAGCTTGAGAATTTCGCCATGCTTTCCCTTGTCCTTGCCGGTGGTGACGATGACATGGTCACCCTTGCGGAGTTTGACTTTCTGAGCCATTACAGAACCTCCGGCGCCAGGGACACGATTTTCATCAAATTCTTCGCCCTGAGTTCCCGGGTGACGGGGCCGAATATGCGTGTTCCGATAGGTTCACCCTGATTGTTCACGAGCACGGCCGCATTGCGGTCAAAGCGGATGATGCTGCCATCCGGCCGGCGGATGTCATTCGCGGTTCTGACGATCACTGCCCGCATCACCTGTCCCTTTTTCACGCGGCCGCGCGGGATAGCTTCCTTGACGCTGACGACGATGATATCGCCGATGGAGGCGGTCTTGCGTTTCGATCCGCCGAGCACCTTGATGCATTGCACGCGCCGCGCACCGGAATTGTCGGCGACATCCAGATTTGTTTGCATTTGAATCATGTGCGCGGCCCTTTTGTTGTCCTTTTGCCGAACTCTCAATACGTCATCGTCAAATTCAATCATTTGTCCCTGGTCCCGCGGAATGCAAAACTCCGCGGTCCGGTCCCATTCCTCCGCTAGCCGGCGGCCGCTTCGCCGCCACCCAGCACCCGCCATCTCTTATTCTTTGAAATCGGCGGGCACTCCTCGATCCGAACGATATCTCCGATTTTATAGCTATTGCCCTCGTCATGAGCCTGATAGTTCTTGCTGCGCCGGACGGTCTTTTTGAACAAGGGATGGGTGAAGCGCCGCTCGACCCTGACGACCACCGTCTTTTCGTTCTTGTCGCTGATGACGACCCCCTGGAGAATTCGTTTCGGCATGTCTCTTAAGTCCTCTAGGATGCTTTCGCGGCTTGCACCTGTTTTTCGGCGGCAATCGTCTTCAGCCGCGCAATATCGCGGCGCACCTGGCGGACCCGCGCCGTGTTCTCCAGTTGGCCGGAAGCCCTCTGGAAGCGTAGATTGAATTGCTCCCGTTTCAGCTTGACGAGCTCGTCCTGGAGCTGATCGACCGTCATATCGTGCAGATCGCTTGCCTTCATCACTACTTTCCGTTCTCCGGCCGGCTAGCCCGACTCGCCGACACGCATCACGACCCGGGTCTTGATGGGAAGTTTCGCCGCACCAAGCATCAGGGCCTGGCGCGCGACCGCGGCCGACACGCCGTCAATCTCAAACATAATCCGGCCGGGCTTGACCCTGGCCGCCCAAAACTCCGGCGTGCCCTTGCCCTTGCCCATGCGTACCTCGGTCGGTTTCTTGGACACGGGCACATCGGGAAAAATACGAATCCACACGCGCCCGGCACGTTTCATCTGCCGGGTCATCGCCCGCCGCGCGGCCTCTATCTGACGCGCCGTAATGCGTGCCGGTTCCTGGGCCTTCAGGCCGAAAGAGCCGAAATTCAGACTTGTCCCGCCCTTGGCGGCGCCTTTGATGCGGCCCTTTTGCATCTTGCGGAATTTTGTACGTTTCGGTTGCAGCATCGCTTATCGCCTTCCTACTTCGCCCCCGGCCGTGGCGCACCGTGGCCTTCGCGCCGCATCCGGCCGCCTTCCTGAACGTCCCGGGAACGGCGCTCCTGAGCCATCGGGTCATGTTCCATGATCTCGCCCTTGAAGATCCAGACCTTGATGCCGATGATCCCGTAGGCCGTGCGCGCCAGCGCGGTTCCATAGTCGATATCGGCGCGCAGCGTATGCAGCGGCACCCGTCCCTCGCGATACCATTCCATCCGCGCAATCTCCGCGCCGCCGAGCCGTCCGGACGAGTTGATACGAATGCCGAGCGCACCGAGCCGCATTGCGGACTGAACCGCCCGCTTCATGGCACGGCGAAAGGCAACCCGGCGCTCGAGCTGCTGGGCGATCCCCTCGGCGACCAGGGCCGAATCTATCTCCGGTTTTCTGACTTCGACGATATTCAGAAGGACGTCGGAGTCAGTCATCTTCGAAAGCTTGCCGCGCAGGACCTCGATGTCGGAGCCCTTCTTGCCGATCAATATGCCGGGCCTCGCCGTGTGTATCGTCACCCGGCACTTCTTATGAGGGCGCTCTATGACGACTTTGGAAATCCCGGCCTGACGGCGATTCTTCAGGATGAACGCCCGCATCTTGATATCCTCGTGCAGAAGCTGGCCGTATTCCTGGCGATCGGCATACCATCGGGAATCCCAGGTACGGTTGATCCCCAGCCGCATTCCGATCGGATTTACTTTTTGCCCCATCAGGCTTGCTCCTGAACTTCCCTGACGATCACCGTCAGTTGCGAAAATGGTTTGACGATCCGGCCCACCCGGCCGCGCGCTCTTGGCTTCCAGCGTTTAAGCGTCAGGTTCTTGCCTACAAAGGCCTCGGCGACGATCAGCGCGTCAATGTCCAGCCCGTGATTGTTTTCCGCGTTGGCGACCGCGGATTCGAGGGTCTTCTTCACGTCACGGGCAATTCGCTTCCGCGAAAACTTAAGATCGGCCAGCGCCGTTTCAACCTTCTTGCCGCGAATGCTCGACGCCAGCAGGTTGAGCTTTTGCGGGCTGATACGCAGATTGCGCGTTACCGCCTGCGCTTCGTTGTCGGCGCGCCGGGACTCGTTTTTTGGCTTGCCCATCGCCTATTTCCTTTTGGCCCTTTTGTCCGCCGCATGGCCGTAAT
The DNA here is from genome assembly GCA_964456215.1 of uncultured Hyphomicrobiaceae bacterium. Classification (GTDB taxonomy): domain Bacteria; phylum Pseudomonadota; class Alphaproteobacteria; order Rhizobiales; family BFAS01; genus MnTg02. Next base: position 841 of record CAYWBS010000386.1, on the reverse strand, counting down.
AGGTGCGGGTCGGCGCGAACTCGCCGAACTTATGTCCGACCATGTCTTCCGACACCAGGACGGGAATGTGCTTTTGCCCGTTATGCACGCCGAACGTAAAGCCGACGAATTGCGGCAGGATTGTCGAGCGGCGGCTCCATATCTTGATCACCGCGTTGGAGCCCTTGTTGCGCGCTTCATCCGCTTTCTTCAGCAGATAGCCATCTACAAATGGCCCTTTCCAAACCGAGCGTGACACCCATTCTCTCCTTAGCGTTTCTTCTTCAGATGCCGGCTGCGGACGATATACCTGTCCGTCGACCGGTTCGAGCGCGTGCGTTTGCCCTTTGTCGGCTTACCCCAAGGCGTTACCGGATGGCGTCCGCCGGACGTCCTTCCCTCGCCGCCGCCATGGGGATGGTCGACCGGGTTCATGGCGACGCCACGGACTTCCGGCCTCTTGCCGAGCCAGCGCTTTCGGCCGGCCTTGCCGAGCTTGATATTGGCGTGATCGGGATTGGATACCGCCCCGACCGACGCCATGCATTCGGCGCGGACCATACGCGTTTCGCCTGAATTCAGCCGCAATATGGCGTAGCCGGCATCGCGGCCAACGAGCTGGACATAAGCTCCCGCCGAGCGGGCCAGCTGCCCGCCCCGGCCCTGCTTCAATTCCACATTGTGGATGATCGCGCCGATCGGCATATTCGCAAGCGGCATCGCATTGCCCGGCTTGACGTCCACGCTTTCTCCGGAAATCACCACATCCCCGACCGCGAGGCGCTGCGGGGCGAGAATATAAGACTGTTCGCCGTCCTGGTAACGGACAAGGGCGATGAATGCGGTCCGGTTGGGATCATAT
>CAYWBS010000385.1:0-4081 GCA_964456215.1 uncultured Hyphomicrobiaceae bacterium | reverse complement strand
AATGGCGAGTGTCTCAAGCACCCCCTGGATACACCCGTCCTCGCCCCATTTGCCGTGCAGCGCATTAAAGCAAACATCCGGCGCAATGGTCATGATCCGACTGATAACATCCGGACCGACATCGATCCGGCTCACCCGGTAGCCGGCCTCTTCGAGAGCGTCGGCACATGCCTTTCCCGAATTCAGGCTTACCTCCCGTTCGGCGGACAGCCCCCCCATCAAGACAGCGACGCGATTGAATTTCCGGGTCATGACACTTAGACAATTACCGACGCGCGCGCCTCGGCCAAAATGCCAAGGCGGCGGATCTCCCATTCAAGTTCTATGCTGGTGGCATCCTTGACGCGCGTGCGAACCGTTTCGCCAAGCAATTCCAGATCGGCTGCCGTTGCCCCGCCTTCATTGATCAAGAAATTGCAATGCTTTTCAGAAACGCGGGCTCCGCCGATTCTGAGACCTCGGCACCCCGCCCGGTCGATCAGCTCCCAGGCGCTGTGCCCGGGCGGATTCTTGAATGTCGAACCGCCTGTCCGGCTCTTCACCGGCTGATGCGCCTCGCGATATTCCGCGACCTCGCTCATCTCGGCGAAAATCGTTTCCGGATCGCCGGGAACGCCAGCAAACAGCGCCTCGGTGAAAATAGTGTCTTCGGGAACACCGCAATGGCGGTAGGTGTAGTTCATCTCGGCGCATGAGAGGACGTGAATTCCGCCGCTCCGATCGACGGCGCGGGCCTCGAAAAGAACGTCCTTCGTCTCCCGGCCATGGGCACCGCCATTCATCCGCAAGGCGCCACCGACTGCGCCGGGAATGCCCCGATAAAAGGAAAGGCCCGCAATCCCGGCCTCCGCGGCTGCCCGCGCCAGTTTTACGTCTGGAACGCCGGCCCCGGCACGAATGCGCGCGTTTCCTTCGATCCGGATGGCGCCAAACCCCCTGCCGAGACGGACTACGATGCCCGCGATACCGCCATCGCGGACCAGGAGATTGGATCCGAGCCCGATCAGGGTGACCGGAAGGTGAGATGGGATCCCTTCGAGAAAATAACAAAGGTCCGCCTCGTCGGCGGGCGTGAAAAGCAGTTCGGCGGGACCGCCGACGCGAAACCACATGATGTTGGCGAGTGGGACGTTTTCCTTCAGCCTGCCGCGCAGATCCGGCAATTCGGCTGCAAGCTCCCTGCTCAAGCCGGCGAAGGTCACGCCAACTTCTCCTGTCGCTCACCGAGGCGCGCAAGCTGTGAAGGCAGGGCCTGCATCCATTCACTAATTGTCCCGGCGCCGAGGCCGATCACCAGATCTCCCGGCGCGGCCAATTCAGCGACCAGTCCGGCGAGGCAGTCCCCGCCCTCCGCAGCGATCACATTGCCATGGCCGAATTTGCGAATTCCCTTAACCAGAGCGTCCTGATCGACGCCGTCAATCGGTTGTTCGCCTGCTTCATAAACCGGCGTGATGATCACCGCGTCGGCGTCCCCAAAGCAGCCGCAAAATTCCTTAAGCAGGCTTTGCAGCCGGGTGTAGCGGTGCGGCTGCATGATTGCGATGACCCTGCCGCCGGACGCGTTTTTGGCAGCCTTGAGAACCGCAGAGATTTCGGCGGGATGATGAGCATAATCGTCATAAAGCGTTATGCCGTTGAACGTACCCGTGCGCGTGAAACGGCGCTTCACGCCGCCGAAATTCCGAAGCCCGCGGCGGATTGACTCATCATCGATGCCGAGCTCGGAGGCGACTGCAATCGCTGCCAGGGCGTTGAGTGCATTATACCGCCCCGGGACGGATAAGGTGACGGCCGCCAAGGTTCTGGCGCCTCCGGAAACATTGTCGCTGCACCAGACATCAAAGCGCGCATCCGTTCCGTCGGCCTCGTAGTTTTCGAATCTGAGATCGGCATCCGGAGATATGCCAAAAGTCAAAATCCGCCTACCCGCCCTCTCTGCCCGGATCTCCCGTACCAGCGCTTCGACGGTTGGATGGTCCGTTCCGGCGATTGCCAGACCGTAGAATGGAATTCGTTCGAAAAAGGTTCGAAATGCTTCGTGGAGCCGATCCGCGCTCTTATGGTAATCCATATGTTCGGGATCGATATTGCTGACAACGCCGATCTGGGTGGGCAATGCGACAAAAGTGCCGTCGGACTCGTCCGCTTCGACGACCATCCAATCGCCGTCGCCCAATCGCGCATTCGATCCCCAGGCATTGATGATGCCGCCGCTGACAACCGTTGGATCAAGCCCGGCCTCTACTAGAAGCGTCGCCGTCAAGGACGTCATGGTCGTCTTGCCGTGGGTCCCGGTAATCGACACGGTCGAGTGGCCGCGCATCAATTCCGCCAGGATTTCCGCCCGCCGGATAATCGGCAGGGCGCGTGACCGCGCCGCCTTGAGTTCGGGATTATCCGCTTTGACAGCGCTCGAGATTATGACGAACGACGCGCCGTCAATATGGACCGCCTTATGACCTGCAAAAACCTGTGCGCCCTTGGCGCGCAGCCGCTCGACATTCCCATTCTCGGTTAAATCGCTGCCCTGCACATGGTAGCCGCGCGCCAGCATAATTTCGGCGATGGCGCTCATGCCTATGCCGCCTATTCCGATGATATGAAAGAGACCCATGTCGCGGGGCATTTTCATTTTTTGGTGTCCTCCTTCCCCGCTCCGGCTTGATGGGAGGAAACGAGTTCCTCGGTCAGATCGGCAAGGCGATTAGCGGCGTCCAGACGTCCCGCGGCCTTGGCGCCGGCTGCGGCCTTTTTGAGTGATACCGGCTCATGGAAGAGCCGACCCAGTTCGGCAGCCAGCCGCTCAGGCGTTAGCTCGGCCTGCGCTATGCACCAAGCGCCACCCGATTCTTGTAGCCGTGTAGCATTTTGCAGCTGATCATTGTCAAGAGAATGCGGCAAAGGGACCAGTATTGACGGGCGGGCGAGAGCGGCCAGCTCGGCGACGGTCGATGCGCCAGCCCGGGCGATTATCAGATGCGCGTTAGCGATCCGGGCGGGCAGGTCCCCAAAAAAAGCAGCCAGTTCTGCATTGATTCCGGCCTTTTCATAGCTTGCCCGTACCCGTTCCAAATCTTCCTCGCGACATTGCTGAACGACCCTCAGGCGGCCACGCAATGACTCGTCCAGACGCCGGAGCGCCTCAGGGACCGTATCGGAAAAATAGCGCGCGCCCTGGCTACCGCCAAAAATCAAGAGTTTGAGAGGACCCACCCCATCCGGCGGCTGATAAGGGACGTCGCTGTAGCCGGCGACCAGTTTACGGACGGGATTTCCGGTCAGGCGGACCTTGTGGCCATGCGCCGGCTTGATATACGCGGTCGGTTCAAAGGAGGTGGCAATGAATTTGGCCATCGGGGCCAGCATCCTGTTGGCCCGCCCCATGACAGCGTTCTGTTCATGGATCGCGAACGGCACCCGGCAAAACCAGGCCGCCACAAGCGGCGGGAAGGTCGGGTAGCCGCCGAAACCGAAAACAGCCTTGGGAGAGGTGCGCGCCATGATCCGATGGGCGGCGATGACGCCCCGCAATAAATCCATGGCCGTCCGGGAGAGACCTGGCAGCGAACGGCTGGACAAGGTCGCTGAGGGAACACGGTAAACCGTTCGTGCGGGAAAATCCGAGTCGAATTTGCCGCCGCGCATATCGGTCATCAGAGCGATAACGTAGCCGCGGCGCAGCAACTCCTCTGCGAGCGCGAAGGCCGGGAACAGGTGCCCCCCGGTCCCGCCTGCGGCTAAAATGACATTGTTGCCCTTCAAGTGTTCTGGTTCCGTGCGCTCGATTATCCTTTGACTCCTAGTAAAGAAGCCGGCGCTACTTTCAATATCTAACGGCGGCATAGAGCGGCTTCTTCGACAGTTCCGCGTGATGCGTGCGCGTCAGACCGAGCGCCATTCCCATGCCCAAAGCCATGGCGAGGAGTGACGAGCCGCCATAGGATATAAAGGGCAACGTCATGCCCTTTGCCGGCAAGAGACCTACATTTACCGCCATATTAATAGCCGATTGCAGACCGAATAGCATAACAAGACCCGAAGCCGCATAGCGAAGAAAAGCGTCCTGCTGCTTCATGGC
>CAYWBS010000384.1:0-4084 GCA_964456215.1 uncultured Hyphomicrobiaceae bacterium | reverse complement strand
CGCATATGACGCATGCATCGCGTCAACCAGACGGCCTCTCTTCAGCCAGACTTCGTGGCCCGTGCCGAGCTCTGTGGCGATCGCCGCGAACCCCTTGGAGAGATCTTCGATCCGGTAGCTGTCGAGATGCGAATCCAGCTTGTCGCACAGCCGTTGTCCGGTGATCAGTCCGGAGCCGGCGAGGTTGAAATCCAGAAAGTTAAAAACGCGCCGGCGGTTGAGACTTCTGGCGAAATCTTCAAGCTGATCGTTCTTGCCGACGGCGCAGCAGCCGCCGGCGACGGCGCCGATCGATGTTCCGACAATGACATCGGGTTCGAAACCGGCGCTGATTAGCGTTTTTAAGACGCCGATATGCGCCCATCCACGCGCCGCACCGCCACCAAGGGCAATGCCTAATTTCGGCTTTGACATTTTTTGTCCACTTTAAAGTGTGTTCTTCAGCCAGCCCGGTCTCGAAACAAAATATCCTTACCCTCTGATAATATCCATATCCTCTAATATAGTGATTCCAGCGTTAACCTGTGATTAACAATATCAGAGATCGGCTGGGTGTGGAAATGCCGGCGTGCTTCGCCGCCGGTTCGTCCCAGGCTAGCAAAACATTGAATTAGAGCCAAAATATAGCTTCCGGGAGCCTTAATAGACGCTCTCCGGGTCGAACAGCTTTTTGTCCTCCCGGAACGTCAGCTCAAGCGCCCGCTCGGGCAGCTCCCCCACCGGGAGGGAGCGGAAGAAGCAGGACCGGTAGCCGACATGGCAGGCGGCCCTGGCGCCGCCCATCTCGACCTTCATCCAGATGGCGTCCTGGTCGCAGTCGGTCCTTATTTCGACGACCCGTTGGACGTTGCCGCTGGTGGCGCCCTTGTGCCAGAGCTCCGCGCGCGAGCGGCTCCAGTAATAGGCTTCGCCCGTTTCGATCGTCCGCGCCAGCGCTTCGGCGTTCATATAGGCAAACATGACCACTTCGCCGCTTCGCGCGTCGCTGGCAATGACCGGGATCAGGCCTTGCGTGTCGAATTTCGGCGCGAAGACCTTGCCCGTCTCGATGTTCAGATCCGCGGTCCGCGCGGAAAAATAGGGGCGCTCCGGCATATCGGCCTCCATGGCGTTCTCGGCGCCGGCGCAGCGGGCCGATGGGTCAGCCCGCCGGCCGGCTATGGACGAGATTCAGAAAACTGGCTTGCCGCGCCGGCTCAGCCTTGAAGATACCTGTAAACTGCGTCGTGATGGTCACCACGTTCGGCTTCTGGACGCCGCGCAGGGACATGCATTGATGCACCGCCTCGATCATGACGGCGGTGCCTTTCGGCTCAAGCGCGAAGTCGATGGCTTCGGCGATCTGCGCGGTCATCGTCTCCTGGGTCTGCAGACGGCGGGCGAATATCTCGACGACGCGGGCGAGCTTGGAAAGTCCGACCACGCGGTTCGTCGGGTAGTACGCGACATGCGCCTTGCCGATAAAGGGAATCATATGATGTTCGCAGTGGGAGTGCAGATCGATATCGCGCAGCATCACGATATCGTCATAACCGCCGACATCCTCGAAAGTGCGCGACAAGGCTTCGATCGGGCATTCCTGGTAGCCGCTGAAAAACTCGTCATAGGCGTTGACGACGCGCGTCGGCGTGTCCTTGAGGCCTTCGCGCTCGGGATCGTCGCCTGCCCACGCGATCAATGTCTTGACCGCCTGCTCGGCTTCCTCGCGGCTCGGGCGCGGGAGCTGCGGCGCCGCGGCGAACGCGGAAGAGGCGCGGGAGGGCATTTTCTTTATGATCGCGTCCATAAAAAAGGCCTTTCAACTGTCATCGTAAGCCGGCAACGCCGATAAAGGTAAATTGGACTATATTTCCGTAGTTGATGCAATGCGCGCGTGCGTCCGGGCCAACGAACCGCCATAGCCATATAGGTCGAAATCCGGCCCGTCGCGAACACGCGGCCGCCTGCTAACGTTCCCGCCCGCCATTTCCGGCTTGCCGACCCTTCTTATTTCATCTTATCAGGATATATAATGGTGATCCGCCGACTGCAAGGGACGTTGGCGGCAGGATGGACATGCGCGCTCCGCCGGGAGCGGGCGGCGAAGTGAACGTTTCAGAGCGATGGCGGACCTCGACGAAATCTATAGCACGCGGCTCTTGGAGCTGGCTTCCGAGCTTAAGGAAGGCGAGCGGCTGGCAACGCCGGACGCCACCGCCACGGCGCACTCGAAATTATGCGGCTCGACGGTGACGGTCGATATCAAGATGGCTGGCGGCGCGGTGACCGGCTACAGTCAAATCGTCAAGGCGTGTCTGCTGGGACAGGCCGCCGCCGCCGTCATGGCGCGCAATATTGTCGGCTCGACGGGCGAGGAGCTGCGCCAGGTCGGCGCCCGGATGCGCGCCATGCTGAAGGAGAACGGCCCGCCACCCAATGGCCGCTGGGCGGATCTGGAAAATCTCGAGCCGGTTCGCAATTTCAAGGCACGGCACGCCTCGACCTTGCTCGTGTTTGACGCGGTGGAGGATGCGATCGGGCAGGTCGAGAAGCGCCGCGCGGCCGGCAGCGAGATGGACGCCCCGGAGCCCGCCCTGGAATGACGGCGGCGGGCCAAGCTGAAAATCATCGATCGGGAGACGGGAGATGATCGATCATGTGTCGGTCGCGGTTCGCGATCTGGCGGCGAGCGCTCGGTTTTACGAGCCGGTTCTTCAGGAAATCGGCCTGAAGAAAATGGTCGTCCGCGAAGATACGGTTGGCTTCGGCAAGCGCTATCCCGAGTTTTGGCTGAACAGCCGGCCGCGGATGCCTGACCTTCCGCCGGATTGCGGGACCCATATCTGCCTCAGGGCGCGGGGCGCCGATGGCGTCGACAGGTTCTGGAAGGCGGCGGTCGAGCGGGGCGGTGAGGACGATGGGCCGCCCGGCAGGCGGCCGGACTATAATCCGCGTTATTACGCCGCCTTCATAAAGGACCCCGACGGCAACCGCATAGAGGTCGTGACCTTCCTCCCGGAAGAGGACGAGGCTTGAGGGGACGCAATGGCGGTCATCAAGGACCCGAGATCTCTGCGAGGCCGGACAGGTTCCGCCTATCCGCCGCCCTTTGACGAGGCGTGCAGGGGCAGGGTCAAACGGGCGCTCGGCAATGCCATGGGGCTCGGCCAGTACGGCGTCAATCTGGTCGATCTCGCGCCCGGCGCCTGGTCGTCGCAGCGCCATTGGCACCAGTGCGAGGACGAGTTCGTCTATGTCCTGAAAGGCGAAGTCACTCTCGTCACCGATGCCGGCGAAAACGTGCTCGGGCCGGGCATGGCGGCGGGTTTTCCGGCGGGCGAGGCGGACGGCCATCATTTGGTGAACAGGACGTCGGAGCCCGCGACCTATCTCGAGGTCGGCACCCGCTCATTGGACGACGCGGTGGCTTATCCGGATATCGATCTCAAGGCCCATAAGGAGAACGGCGGCTGGGTGTTCACGCGCAGGTCCGGCACTCCTCTTGATGGCGGGCCGGGCCGGAGGTAACGCGCCATGCGTGCCGCCAGGACCGTCGCCCGGATCGTCTTTCTGACGCCGATTTGGATCTACCGGTTGTGCATTTCGCCGTTCACGGCGCCCACCTGCCGGTATTTGCCGAGCTGTTCCGAGTACGCGGCGGAGGCGATCGAGCTCAATGGCGCCTGGAAGGGAAGCTGGCTCGCGCTCTCGCGTCTGCTCCGCTGCCATCCCTGGGGAAGTCACGGCTTCGACCCGGTGCCCGATCTTCGTCATGTCCGCCACGGCTGGTCGCCGTGGCGCTATGGCCGCTGGAGCGGACGGCATATCGAGAATTGACGATGCGCGAAACAATCGAGGAGATCGCCGGAACGCGCCTTGCCGCCGCCGGGCGCCGGACCTAGTGTCGCGAACCAGAAGTTCGTCTCATTTTACAGCTTGCTCCGAACGAACTTCCGATTCTAAAGGGAACTAGATCATGTTCACTTGAAGTGTGAACATGATTTCGTTTATTGCGCTCACGCCAGGTGGGCCTGCGGCCCACGGCTCCGCGGGGGCGGCGCTCGCGCCGGGCCGCAGTCGCGGCCTATCGCGTGTCCATCTAAGG
>CAYWBS010000383.1:0-4085 GCA_964456215.1 uncultured Hyphomicrobiaceae bacterium | reverse complement strand
CGACCGCCTAGAGTGTTTCCAGGAAAAGTGGGCACCGGTTTTCCGTCCGGAAACACGAAAATTAAAAAGCTTAGAGTGTTTGAGCGATTCAACGAAAAGCGGAAACACTCTAGACCCGCCATCGAGCGCCGTTGGCGCGCGGAGTCGATATTCGGCGATCCGGTGCGCGCATGATCGCCGTCAAACCAGCACAAGCGAACGCATTTATCAGCCGGCCCGACCCCGCCATCCGGGCAGTCCTGGTTTTCGGCCCGGATGCCGGCCTGGTCGTCGAGCGGGCCGGCAAGCTTGCGGCGCTGATCGCCGGCCGCGACGATCCGGCCGGGGAAATTATCCGTATCGATGACGCCGATCTTGCCGACAACCCCGACCGGCTGGCGGTCGAACTGATGACCGTTCCCATGTTCGCCGGCGCCAAGATCGTGCGCGTCAAGGCCGGGCCAAAGCTCGGCTTTCCCGTCATTCAGGATTTCCTCGACGACCCACCCGAGGCGACGGTCCTGATCGTCGAGGCCGGCGACCTCAAGAAAGGCGCCAAGCTCCGTTCCCTGTTTGAAAGGGCGCCGCGCGGCGCCGCCATTCCCTGCTATGCGGATGACCAGCGCAGCCTTGCCCAGCTTATCGACGAGGAACTCCGCGCCGCCGGTCTGGCCATCAAGCCGGATGCCAAGCGCCACCTCGCGGGGCTGATCGGGTCCGACCGTCATTTGTCGCGGTCGGAACTCAACAAGCTTGCGATTTATGCCACCGGCCAATCGCAAGTGACGATCGAAGACGTCGATGCCGTGATCGGCGATACGTCGAGCCTGACCATGGATATGATCGCTTTCGCGGCCATGAGCGGCCATACCGGAACCTGCCTTCACCAGCTGGACCGGATGCGCACCGCAGGCACGCCAATATCGGCGATCCTGACCGTTCTCGGCCGCCATGTCGCCCGCCTGCACAAGGTCCGCACCGATGTCGATGCCGGCGCGCCCATGGATGGCGCCTTGCGCGGCCTCCGGCCGCCGGTGCATTTCCGCCAGGAGGCGGAATTCACCAACCAGTGCCGCCGCTGGTCCGCCAAAGGCCTTTTGACCGCCTTGAGCCGTGTCCGGGAAGCCACAAGGCGCTGCCGCACCGAGGCAGCGCTCGAAGACATCACCGCCGAAAGGCTGCTGATTTCTCTCAGTCAGATGCGCGGCCGGTAAGGGCGAACGATTTCCTCCCGGCGCGCCGGATTCACCGGCGTGCGGTCATCTGCCGTAGCCCGGATGAAGCGAAGCGAAATCCGGGAACGATTGATAGGCTGCCCCGGGTTTCGCTGCGCTCCACCCGGGCTACGTGCTGCACAATATCGCGCGCATGACAAATTTGCGGTGAACAATCGTCCTATTCAAGGGGTTGACATTTTGGTGCAACGCGCGGCGACGCCCCTTCGCCGCGTCGAATTCACTTGCTCACGGTCATCAGCCGGCAGCAGATATCCTCAAACTGATCATGGGTTGTGTAGCGCACCCGGATTTCGCCGCTTTCCCCGGCGCCGGTTTTTATCGCCACGGCGAGGCCGAGGCCGTTTGCCAGCTCCCGCTCCATGGCCCTTGTATCGGGATCGAGTTCTTGCCCCTTGGCCTTCTTCGCCTGACCCGTTCTGTCCTCCTGAATAAGCGCCTCGACATTGCGCACATTCAAGCCCTCGGCGATGACCAGCTCGGCGAGCGCCTCCGCGTCCTGGCGGCCGACCAGGGCGCGGGCATGTCCGGCGCTGAGCTTGCCTTTGCGGAGGTAATCCTGGACTTTTTCCGGCAATTTGAGAAGCCGCAGCATATTGGCGAGGTGGCTGCGGCTCTTGCCGATGATCTTGCCGAGATCTTCCTGCGTGTAGCCGAATGTGTCGATCAGCTCGCGGTAGCCCTGCGCCTCCTCGATCGGATTAAGATCGGCGCGCTGCACATTCTCGATAACGGCAAGTTCGAGCGTTTCGCCGTCCGTCAGGTCGCGGATGATGACCGGCACGGCGTGCTCGCCGGCAAGCTTGGCGGCCCGCCAGCGCCGTTCGCCGACGACGATTTCGAAACCGGTATTGTCGCCCTTGCCGGGACGCACGACCAGAGGCTGGACCAAGCCTTTTTCGCGAATCGAGCTGGCAAGGTCCTCGAGCGCCGCCGCCTCGAAATCGCGGCGCGGATTGAGCGGGCTCGGCCGGATCAGATCAATGGCGATCGTCTTTTGCTGGCCTTCGGCCGGAAAAGCCTGTCCCGTGACTTGCGGCGTATCGCCAATGAGCGCCGCCAATCCGCGTCCAAGCCGGCTGTTTTGAGATCCCATTGCCATCTAATGTTTCCCTCTCATGTCCTTTGGGGATAAAGCGATTGCACATTTTATGACGGAATTTCCGCCGCGGGATAACTTTTGACCTCACGCCGCGCCCAACAGCCGCTCGCGCTCGATAATCTCCGTCGCCAGCTTGATATAGGCCTGGCTGCCCGCGCATTTGTGATCGTAAAGCAGGATCGGCTTGCCGAAGGATGGCGCTTCCGCGACCCGGACATTGCGGGGAATGATGGTGCCATAGACCTTGTCGCCGAAGAAGGCGCGTACCTCGCTGGCAACCTCTTCGGCAAGTTTCGTGCGCGGATCGTGCATGGTCAGCACGACGCCGAGGATTTCAAGTTGCGGATTGAGGCTCCCCTTGACGAAATCGATGGTTTCCTTGAGCTGGGTGATGCCTTCTAGGGCGAAGAACTCGCATTGCACCGGAACCAGGACCGCATCCGCCGCCGCCATGGCGTTCACCGTCAGGATATTCAAGGACGGCGGACAGTCGATCAGGATATAGCTGAAACGTTCGTTTTCCGGCCGGCTCGCTTCCGACGCCCTGAGCGCCACGATGGCGTCGCGCAGCCTGAACGCCTTGTTGGGGGCGTTATTGAGCTCCGATTCGAGGCCGGCGAGATCGCGGGTCGCCGGGGCGACGCTGAGATTGGGAATATTCGTCGCGATATAGGCCTGCGCCAGCGTCGCCGTCTTGGTCAGCACATCGAAGGTCGAGATCGACCGCATGTGGTCGTCGATGCCGAAGCCGGTGCTCGCATTGCCTTGGCTATCGAGATCGACGATCAGGACGCGCTCATCGACCGCCGCCAGCGCGGTGCCCAGATTGATCGCCGTCGTCGTTTTGCCGACGCCGCCCTTCTGATTGGCGACGGCGATGACCCGAAATCGGCTCTGCCCCATGAAATTGCCAGCCATTGGCTCGTCTCCTTAAACCGGATGCAAATCCCTGACCTCGACAACTGATCCCCGAGGATCCGTCCGGCTTGAGATCGTGTTCCACGTGAAACGCCAAAAACGCCTTGCGGCGTCGACTTCCCGAGACGCCTCCCGCCCTTTGAGAAAAAACGCTCTCGTCCGCGGCGAGAAATAAGGCACCGCCAGCCCCAGTAGCCGCTCAAGGGGCGCCAGGGCGCGCGCCGTTATGATATCGACAGCAGTGACTTTAGCCGAGTCGGGGGGCGATTCAATTCGCCGATGATGGATTTCCACAGTGACGCCGGTCTGGCGGGCGACTTCGTGAAGAAAAGCGCATTTGCGGCCGTTGCTTTCGACGAGATGGACCAGCGGCGGCCCTTCGCCCGGCGGCGCGCCGGTCACCGCCCGCCGGCCGGCCGGTGTTGGCGACGCCGCCCGCCCGGCCATCAGGATCGCCAGGACCAGGCCCGGAAATCCGGCGCCGCTGCCGAGATCCCACCAGATGCGCGCCCCGTCGGGCGCCAGATCGAGAAGCTGTGCGCTGTCGGCGAAATGTCGCTGCCAGACATCGCCAAGGGTCCTCGGCGAAACCAGATTCTGCGTTCTTTGCCAGCGGACAAGGAGTTCCTGATAGCTTTCCAGCCGCGCCAGCGTTTCATGTGAGACGGCGAAGGCGCGCTGAAAGTCCTCCGGGCCTTCGATCCTGAGCAGCGTATCGCTCGCCGTTTGGCCGGGCGGCTGATGCCGATGTCCCATCAGGCGGTCTTTTTCCTCGGCCGCTTTTTCAGATGCGCCAGCAGGAGCGTCAGCGCCGCCGCCGTCACCCCGTCGGCGCGCGCCGCCTGGGCCAG
>CAYWBS010000382.1:0-4090 GCA_964456215.1 uncultured Hyphomicrobiaceae bacterium | reverse complement strand
CTCCGCTATGGCGCGGTGACCGACGCCAACCTTCTCAAGGATGATCCGGACCTCAAAATCACCATAACGATCGATAAGGCCGACAAGTCGCTGGCCGTCGCCGACAATGGCATCGGCATGGACCGCCACGAGCTGGCCGACAATCTGGGGACGATCGCGCGCTCCGGAACCAAGGCGTTTCTCGATCAGCTTTCCAGCGCCGATGAGGGGGCGCGGCTGATCGGACAATTCGGCGTCGGCTTTTATTCCGCTTTCATGGTCGCCGAACGGGTCGAGGTTCTGAGCCGGAAGGCCGGAAGTTCCGAGGTCCACAAATGGACATCGGACGGCGCCGGCGGATTTTCCATCGAAGGGCTCGCGGAAGAGGACGCAGTACAGCCTGGCCGCGGCACACGCGTCCTTCTGCGACTGAAGCCCGATGCGCTGACTTTTCTCGATGCCGGCGAGATCGAGCGCATCGTCAAGACCTATTCGGATCACATACCGTTCCCGATTGACCTGATCGATGTGCAGAAAAGCGAGGACGAGCCGAATAGGCTGAATAGCGCCAGCGCCATTTGGACGCGCTCTCCGAAGGAGCTTACGGAAGAGGATTATAAAAGTTTCTACCGCCACGTGGCGGCGCAATTCGACGAGCCGGCGCTGACCATCCATTACCGCGCCGAAGGCCGCCACGAATACGCCGTTCTGCTGTTCGTTCCGACCATGCCGCCATTCGATCTGTTCGATCCGCAGCGCAAGGGGCGGATCCGGCTTTATGTGCGCCGGGTCTTCGTGTCCGACGACGCGGATCTGCTGCCTGCCTATCTCCGCTTTATGCGCGGGGTGATCGATTTCCAGGACATGCCCCTCAACATCTCCCGGGAGATGCTGCAGAAAAATCCGATCGTGGCGGCGATCCGCAAGGCGGTCACCAACTGCATATTGAGCGAACTCAAGAAATTCGCCGAGAAGGATAGCGACGCTTATCTGCGGTTTTGGGAACAATTCGGCGCGGTTCTCAAGGAAGGGATTTACGAGGATTCCGAGCGCCGGGACGACTTTTACGGCCTGGCGCGGTTTCGCTCGACGGCCGGGGACGGCTGGCGGTCGCTGAAGGCGTATGCCGGCGATCTCAAGGACAACCAGACGTCGATCTACTATCTGATCGGCGAATCGCTCGATCAGCTCAGGGCGAGCCCGCAGCTCGAAGGCTTTCGCGCCCGGGGCGTCGAAGTGCTGCTTCTGACCGATCCGGTCGACAATTTCTGGGTGATGAACGCCGTTGACTTCGACGGCAAGCCGTTCCAGTCGGTCAGCCAGGGCGTCGCCGATCTGTCGGTCATTCCGCTCATTGAGGAGACTAAGGGCGAAGAGGAGACGGAGAGCTCGAAATCGCGCACCGCCGTTCTGCTGGCGAAATTGAAGGAGGTTCTGGAGCCCGCCATCAGCGACGTCCGCCGGTCCGGCCGGCTCGTCGAAAGCCCGGCCTGTCTGGTGGCGCCTTCGGGCGGGCCGGACAGGGGGCTCGATAAGATCATCGGCCGCCAGCAGGGACCGACCGCTTTGGCGCCGGTCCTCGAGGTCAATATCAGCCATCCGTTTCTGAAAGCGCTCGGAGAAAAATCCGGTTCCGACAAGGCCGCGGAATTCGAGGACTGGGCATGGCTGCTGTTCGACGAAGCGCGCATTCTCGAAGGCGAGCTTCCCGCCGACCCGGCCAAGTTTTCAGAACGGCTCAACCGGCTTCTGCTGGCGGCGCTTTAGGCCTGCTAAACCCCGCCGATTGTGACGGCTTCCGTAGCAAGGATTGTAGGGCGCATCAGCGTTAGCGTAATGCGCCATTTCAGAGTCATAACGGTGCAATACGCTTCGCTATTGCACCCTATGGCGCTCGGCAGGGGAGCGCGGCAGCGCTGCCGACTATTTCAATTGCGCAATTCCGCGGCGCCGATGATCGGGCCCGTCGTGCCCTCCTGCAACAACACCGTGCAGACGTCATTCTCCTTCGGCATGAGCTGGTCTTTCGGCAGGCTGACGAGCATTTTTTTGCCGCTCCATTTGCCGATCGGGGTCATCTTGCGGACCACGTTGTAATAGGTGACTTCGCGGCCGCTATTTTCACCGCGGCCAATCGAAACGTTCTTGGCCTTGATGGCCAGGGCCAGCCAGAGCGTCGCCGACCGGCTTTTGGAGCCGTCCGGCGCCGCACCCGCCTCGACGAATATGGTATCGTTCTCGCTCCACATGCGCACGGGTACGACGGAGTTTTGGAGACGCCTGCCGCTCTTTTCGATGGCTGCGTCGATGTCGTGCAAATGGCTGCCGACGGCGTGCTCGACACCGTTGATGACGATTTGCGGCGTATACACGTTCGGGGTGCCCAGGGTCCGCCGATAGCTATATTGCCGGCGCGTGTATTCGGGGCTCGCGAGCGTGTCCTTCCAGCCCAGATAATCCCAATAATCAACGGGCAGACTCAACCCGATAATGTCGCCCCGCTTGATCAGCTTGCCGAGCAGGCGGTCCGCCGGCGGGCAGGACGAGCAGCCCTGGCTGGTAAACAGTTCAAGGACGGCCTTATCGGCGGCGCGCGCCGCTGTCGAAGCCGCCTGCAACGCGGCCGCCAACGTCAGCGCCGCGACGAAAATCGCGCCCCGGTTCAAAGTCGAAAAACGTCTCATCTGCCGCATCGCCATATCCAGTTGCATTGAATTCATCATTGCGCCAAGCAAAGGCACGCCCCCCCTTGTCAGTATTGGTGCTCCGCGACCCTATTGCCAGTCACGAGTCGGTGAGAGGCGCCTATTCCGCCGGCAAGGAAAAATATTCTGCGCCTGCTCATGACTTTAATCCGAACATTGGGGCATGTTCATGCCGGCGAAAGAGCAATTTCAATCAACCGCTTCTACGCGGCGGCTGCAAGATTGCGCAACACATACTGCAAGATGCCGCCGTGGCGGAAATAATCGAGTTCGTCGAGCGTGTCGATGCGGCAGTGCACCGGCACGTCCTTTGCCGAACCGTCGGCGAATTCGATCCGCGCCTCGAGCATCTGCCCCGGCCTGAGGCCGTCCTCGATGCCTTCGATGGTCACGCGCTCGTCACCCCTGATACCGAGCGATTGCCAGGAGGCGCCGTCCTCGAAGACCAGTGGAAGCACGCCCATTCCGACCAGGTTCGACCTGTGGATGCGTTCGAACGACTGGGCGATGACCGCCCGTATGCCGAGCAGCCGCGTGCCCTTTGCCGCCCAGTCGCGGGACGATCCCGTGCCGTAGTTCTCGCCGGCGAAGACAACCAGCGGAACGTTCTCCGAAAGATATTTCATCGCCGCGTCATAGATCGGCATCTGCTCGCCGGAGGGATAGTGCCTGGTCACGCCGCCCTCGATGCCGTGAAGTATCTGGTTGCGGATGCGGATATTGGCGAAGGTGCCGCGCATCATGACCTGATGATTGCCGCGCCGGGCGCCGTAGGAGTTGAACTCGCGCGGCGAAACCTGGTGCTCCTGAAGCAGGATTGCGGCGGGACTGTTGGCGGCGATCGGGCCTGCCGGAGAGATATGATCGGTGGTGATCGAGTCCTGCAGCAGCGCCAGGACGCGGGCGTTGATGATATTTTCGATCGGCTCCGGCTCCATCGTCATGCCCTCGAAGAAAGGCGGGTTCTGCACATAGGTGGAGCCGAGCGGCCAATCATAGGTTTGTCCGCCTTTGACCGGGATCTGCCGCCAGCGCTCGTCTCCCTCGGTGACGCTGCCGTAACGCTTGGCGAACATTTCCGGCGTGATCGAGCTGGCGATGAGGCCCGCGATCTCCTGCGAGGTCGGCCAGATATCCTTCATGTAGACCGGCTCGCCTTCCTTGCCGGTACCGAGCGGTTCGGTGACCAGATTGATCTTCAGGGAGCCGGCGAGCGCATAGGCGACGACCAGCGGCGGCGAGGCCAGATAGTTGGCGCGGGCGTCGGGGCTCACCCGGCCCTCGAAGTTGCGGTTGCCGGAGAGCACCGAGCAAACCACCAGATCATTATCGTGCACGGCCGCCGCGATCGCCTCCGGCAGGGGACCGGAATTGCCGATGCAGGTCGTGCAGCCATAGCCGACGAG
>CAYWBS010000381.1:0-4103 GCA_964456215.1 uncultured Hyphomicrobiaceae bacterium | reverse complement strand
TTGGTGCCGCCAGGGTGACTCGAACACCCGACCTACGCATTACGAATGCGCCGCTCTACCAGCTGAGCTATGGCGGCATGACCGGATAAACGGATAATCGCTTCGCGCCTGAATTGCAAGTTGCGATGCCGTGCTAGTCGGTCCCGACCCCCAGCTTTATGGAAGATGAAACGTTGCGTTACTTTGCCTTTGATGCGGGCATGCGGTACCGCGCCAGCGGCGTGGGCGGCGCCTCATCAGGGTCCATGGCTTCCGGACCAGGGTCGTCCGGCGCCCGTGGCGGCACGAAGATTTTCGGCTTGGCGGCCGCCCGCCTCTCCTTGCCGGCCTTTACTTTGTCGTCAGCCGCAGACTGCTGTGGGGGCGTTGGCATCTCCGCCTCCGGCCTAAGCGTGGGCTCTTTGGCGCCATCGGGAGGAGCCTCCATGATTTTGGCGGAAGCCACGCTCTGCGACGCGTCCTTTGCAGGCGGAGCACGCCGCTTTTCGAGAACTTTTGGAGCATCCTCCCTGGATTCGCCGGCCTCCACTTCGCTAGGCAGGGGGTCTGCCGGCGCCTGAACCGCTTTGCCCGGTTGATCGGCGCCATCCGCGAGATCCCGCGACGCGCCCGTCCAGGATGCCGCCGTTATTTCCTTCCGCGCGGCCGGCTCATTATCCGCATGGCCAGCCGCGCCTCCGGCCTTTGCAGTCATGTCCTTTATCGCCGCCTCTTCGGGAGCTGCATCGTCGAGATGCGCGCCGATTTTAGCTTCGCTGGCCGGAATGAGAACGCTGGCGGCAGCGCCGACCGGCACGATATCGTCCAAGGATGTATCCGCCTCCACCGTGGAAAGCGCTTCAACCGGGACCTTCCATTCAAAGGCATCAAGCTCACCGGTAATGGGCGAAATTGGCAGCCAAGTGTCCGACACATATCCATCCGCGGTCCATGCCGCGTCCCGCTGCGCGCGAACGGCACGTGCCAGCCATTCACGAACCCGTCCCTTGTCGCCGTATTCTCCGCCCTCGATCTGCGCCATCAACGTGCAGACCCGCGCGGTCGGCCGGTTTCGTATCAGGTGACTGATGGCGTCCCGTGCTTCATCCCATTGACGTGCCTCGATAGCCGCCGTGGCGATGGCGATCGACGACTCGACGTTGTGAGGCGTTAATTGCGCGAGGGCATGGACGCGCTTCAGCCGATCGCGCGGTGAATCACCCGGACGGGCATAAGCATAGACCAAGGCGAGATCGGGATGGGGAGAACGTTTCCAGGTACGGCTGATGATGCGCGCCGCCCGGCTTGTCTGGCCTTTAGACGCCAAAAGGCGGCCGGCGATCTCGGCGGCCGGAACCAGGCCGGACTCCAGGCGATGCGCTTCGCTTGCGAGTTCGATGGCTTTTTCGAGGTCTGTCTCTTGGGCTTCAATGGCCTGCGCAGTAAGCAGCACCGCCCGCCGGCGATTAGCGAGAGCCTTATCAAGGTGGCCGTGCCGCCGCGCCGTCTCCAGGGTTTTCAGCGCGCCGAGCCAGTCGCCGGAGCGGCATTGAAATCCGAAGAGTGCAGAGACGCACCAGTCGAGCTTGGGGTTGATCTTCATGGCACGCTCGGCAAATTGACGGGCGGCTTCCGTCTCATTTTCCTGGAACGCTTCCAGATAAAGCCCCCGAAGACCAAGCAACTCGGTGTCCGGGGATTCGAGCATGGCTTCGTAGATGCGCCTGGCGGTGTCACGGTCGCCCATGAGCTGCGCCGTTTGCGCCCTGAGCAATGCCGTAAGAGGCTCATTGGGCAGGGATTTCCGCGCCTCAATGGCATAGCGGCGTGCATGGTCCCGGTCGCCGGCGCTAATCGCGATGATGCCCCCGGTCAGCGCTTCGAGGCCACGTTTTTGGCGGCGCTGCTTGAAAATACGATTCAGGACGGCCGGCGTTTCAACAAGTTTCCTGAACAAATTCCAGGTAAGGAAAAGGCCGGCAATCAGCACAAAAAGCGAAAGAAAGAGGTTAAAGACATCCGTGTCGATATCATATCCGCGCCAACTCACGTGCAACGTGCCGGGCTGCTCCGCGAGCCAGGCAAAGAACGCCGTTATGCCAGCGAGACCCAGGACATAGAAGAAAACGCGAATCATTTATTTTTGCTCTCATCCTGGCCAAGGCCAGCGCCGAGAAAGGCGACAAGTTCAGTTTCCACGCGGCGCATGGCCCAGTCCACAGCAATGCGCGCCCGGACCTGATTAAGCCATGGCTCGGCTTCTCTGAGCGGCTCACCCTTCAGCGCGCCTGCCTCCTCGACCGCAGCGGTGAGATTACCCGATTTGACGCGCGTTTCCATACGCGCGATCACCGCCTCCGTGGAGTCGCCCGCAATCTCGCCTGTACGCCGGATACGCACGACGGAACGCGCGTTCGAAAGGAGCTGGCCAATGACCGAATCTTGCTTTTGGGCTGCGTCCGCGTCGAGCACGGCCTTGATCATTGCCGGAAACGAACGCTCCAACGCCGCGATCGTCGGAACGCCTGTATCCTTCAGCCGTTCCAAATCCTGCAACGGAACGTCTTTCGGCGCGAGCGTGCGAAAGGCGTCGAGCTCTTTCGCGAATGGCGATCCGGTATCCACGGCGCGCCTCAGGCTTGTAAGCGCAATGGCCAGCGCCGTGCGGCGCGAACCTTCCTGAAGCTTGCTCTCGCGCTGAATGAGGCCCGATATCGACTTTTCCAGAGCTGCGATTTGCCGGTTGACAGGCTGCAATGATTGGCTGACCTCCTGCACTTTCTCGGACTGGCTCTGCAACATAGCGAGCTGCCGCTCAAGCCCCGAAACCGTGCGCCGGAGCTCGCGGGTCTCGCTCGAAACTGCTTGCAGATCTCTCAGATACCTCTCGGTTCCATCTCTCAGTAACCGTCTGAGCGCCTCGACCTCGTCCTCCGCTGCTTTCTTGGCGACGCGCTTGGAAAGATCGTCTGCGGTTCGCTTTGCGGATTCGCCCAGATCCTGCTTAAGAGCTGCAAATTTCTCATCCAAACGGGTCTCGACGTCACCGATACGGTTGTTCAGCGCCGCGACCGCGAGGTTGTCGCTTCCTCCCGCACTGGAAGAAGCAAGAAGTTTCCTAAATCGCGCCTCCGAATTTTCCTGACTTTTGGCAAGTCCGGCCGTCTTCTTCGCGAGATCGCTCAGCTCGGTCTCTGCCTTCTCCAAGCGCCCTTGCACGCCGCCGAGCAGTTCGCGCCAATGCTTCTCCGGATTGGATGCGCTCAGTTTCCTCTCGAAGTCGGCAAGCCTGTTTGCGATCTCGACATTGTTGATCTCGCCAACATCCCCCGCCGGTCGGATCCAGCTATATTGTGTCGCGATCGCAAGCACAATGATGCCCCCCGCTACCCCCGCTGCAATATGGGTGACGATAGCCGACACACCCTGCATCCGCCCGCGGACCTTCCGTGCCTGTCCGTTAGCCGTACTTTGACCTTCTCCGTTTGCCTGATTTGCGCCGGAGGGAGCGCTTGCCCGTTGCTCTTGCTCTGGTTTCTCCATATCAGACTGTG
This sequence comes from uncultured Hyphomicrobiaceae bacterium, assembly GCA_964456215.1. Lineage (GTDB taxonomy): Bacteria > Pseudomonadota > Alphaproteobacteria > Rhizobiales > BFAS01 > MnTg02. Next base: position 570 of record CAYWBS010000381.1, on the reverse strand, counting down.
CCTCATCGTCCGATGCACCCGCGAGCGCCTTCGGTTCGGGTGTAAGGTCCTCTGCTTTGAGATCGAGGGTCGCGGTCGGCCGCTTCCGACCGGCTGCGCCTTTGGGATCTCCGCCGCCTGATCTCTGGTTTCGGTTTTGGCGCGCCATGAATCAAATATTCCTCAATCTGTCTGCCTTCCCAAAATCCTGCACAAGGCGGGTCTCCCGCGCTCTTCAAATAAGTATATAGTCTTTCTCGATTTACTGTGCCGCTTCGATTTCTATCAGCTGAATAAGATCTTCAAGCCTTGGCTTGGCGGCAATTCGCGTCTCAACCGGTCCGAGAACGCTGAGCGATGCCGCCACGGCTTCCGACAGGCAAAACAATATCAGTCGACGAATAGCACCGGTCAGCTTCTCCGATTGTATAAGTCCCTTAAATATTTGAGCAGTTCGTGGTGACATGAGAATGACGCCGTCGAACCGGCCGGCGCCCAGATCCAGTTTAACAGATTCGCTCAGCCGATCGGCCGGAATAGACAGGTAGACGATAGGCGCCAGAACCTCAAAACCGTGCTCTTCAAGCGGAC
>CAYWBS010000380.1:0-4108 GCA_964456215.1 uncultured Hyphomicrobiaceae bacterium | reverse complement strand
TGGCATTTATCGGGTGACTATTTCGAGAACTGCAACTGCAGCGTCGTATGTCCCTGCTTGGTGTCTACCAATGCTCCGCTCACGTCACAACCGACGCAAGGCGTTTGTGACGTGGCGCTGATTTTCCATATCGATACTGGCAATTACGGCGACGTTCGATTGGACGGCCTGAATGTCGCGATGATCGCTCACACACCCGGCCCGTTTAGCGACGGCAATTGGACCGCCGCCGCCTATATCGACGAACGCGCTAACGACAGGCAAACGGAAGCGTTGGGCGCCATCTTCACCGGCGCCGCCGGCGGCCCGATGGCGGCCCTCGCGCCGTTGATCGGCACCAATCTCGGGGCCAAGAAGGTACCGATCAAATACCAGATCGACGGCAAGAGGCGGTCGGCCGAAATTCCCAATATCCTGAAAATGGCGGTAGAGCCGCTGCCGACCATGCACGAGGGCGGGGAGATATGGGCGTCGACCGGCCATCCTGTCAGTCCGGACAAACTTGCATTCGCCGTGGGGATGGAAGGCAGTACGTTCAACGACCACGGCATGCGCTGGGACAATTCCGGCCGCAATGGCCACTATGCCCCGATAAGCTGGTCGGGCGAATAGTCGCTAATCACCAGGTTTTCCCCGGAACCATAGGCAGCAGGCAAAGGCTTACGCATGGCTGATGCGGGAACAAATTCGTTGCTAGTGCAACGGAACATCATTCTCGCCCTGCTAATTGCAATCGCCGCGGCGGCCTGGGCCATGCTCACCTGGCAACAGATGAGCATGGGAATGGCGATGAGCATGCCCACTATGGGCATGCAGGCGCCGCTGTTTCTGATCGTCTGGGTGGTCATGATGGTCGCCATGATGTTCCCGACTGCAGCGCCCATGATCCTTGCGTTTCATAAAGTGCAGGCGAGCAAGCGGGCACGCGGCGAGACCTTTGTCTCGACATGGGTGTTCGTGGCCGCCTACATGCTGGTTTGGACATTGTCGGGCGTGCTCGCCTATGCCGGCGCGGTCGCCGCCGAGGCGATTGCCGCTCAGGCGAATTTGTCGGGGTCGACTGCCGCCCGCATCGGCGGGGTGGTGCTCATTGTTGCAGGCGCCTACCAGCTTTCCCCACTCAAGAACGTGTGCCTCTCCAAATGCCGTACGCCGATCACCTTCATTCTGACCTCGTGGCGTGATGGAACTTTGGGCGCGGTACGCATGGGCCTTGAACACGGGTTCTTTTGCCTGGGTTGCTGCTGGCTACTGTTTCTCATCCTGTTCCCGCTCGGCATCATGAATATTGCGGCGATGGCGGTGGTCACCTTGCTGGTCTTTGCCGAAAAGGCGCTGACGACAGGAGAGCAGATTGCAAAAGCGGCCGGCATTGCGCTTATACTCTATGGGCTGACCGTTCTCGGTTTCCCGCAGGCGCTGCCGACCTTCATGGCCGCGGACGGCGTGGGCATGACGTTGACCCAACATGAGTGACCTTGCGGCACATAAACCCTTCTCACCAAAGACACTTGCAGAACGGTGGGACTGCATCGAACTGCAACGCGAAACATAAACCCATGCCGGAGAGCCTAATTCACATCTCTGAAATCGTCGAGAGGATTCCTCCGGCAAGTGACGGATCCCGGCCGTCACTGCACTGGATCGCCAAAGAGATGCGCAAGCTCAATTGCTACCGTAAGATTGGAAAGCATGTCTATATGCCGGCCGAGTGCTGGCCCTACATCGCGCGAGGTGAAAAATGGCCTTTCGATGGAGGACAAAAACCGAGAAGAGCGGCGAAAAAATCCGGTACGTCACGATGCAGGTCCTGGAGTGCGAGGCCGACGGCGAAATCAATTGGTAGTATAATTTGCATAGTTTGAAACGTGTCCAGCACGGGGAGCCACTTACCCTCCGCTGCCTGCTCTTCTGGCTGCTCGGGCTGCGGATAAACCGGCAGGCCAAAATATTAAGCAACCGCCTCAACTCATCAGCACAGCGGCAAAGCTGTGAGAACAGCGCCGTGAACTTGCTAGTTATGTCGCTGACGCGACACAGAATCAGGATACGTGCAGCGACGTCGGCGCTCCAGTAACTCGGGTCCCGGCCTTCGCCCGCCCGAGCCGCGACTTTGAGATCGCTGTTATGTCCGTTGTCAAGGGGCGGGGGATTTTAAAATGCGTCACTGCCATCCATGGATCACAGTGCGCTTGCTCCATAACGGCGAAGAAGCTGATCGCGTCGCCGCGCATTGACGAACGGGCGAGTTACCCATCTCGAACATTTGCATCGTGATATTTGCAAACCATTGAAACATGGAGGCTAGTCGATGCTCAGCGCTCTGCCGGGATGTGTAGCTCGGCGCGGCGCATGTCCGGATTGACGGTATTTCCGTTCAGATAGAGTGTTATAAGCACAGCGTAGCCGCCCGGTGGAAGTTTGCCCCGAAAATTGATCGCGAAAGTTCCGTCTTTCTCAAGCCGGCCCCGGCCTGCCAGGCGGACCTCGCCGCCGGTGTCGAGGACGAGATAATGGCAGTCAAGCTTCTGGCCGCGTAGCGCGCCCTGGCCGGCGTCCTGAAGCGCTTGACGGGTGATTTTGTAGCTGCGCATCGCCGTCTCCAGCAACTCGATTTCGACGGCGACCCGCAAGCCGTCCTTCACCTCCTCGACTTTTGCGATGTAGGCCCGGCGCGGGATCGCATAGGAATCATAGGAACCGACGCCTAACGGGTAGGTCTTGTCGCGGAACACCTGCAAGGCCGTCGCATCGGGCGACCAGCTCTTGAGCAGATAAGGCCCATTTGTCACGAGAAAATGGTTGTGCTTTTCATGGAAGGCGCGGAGCGCTTTCCAGCGCGCCTCGGCGTCTTCGGGGCTCACCATGTCTCGCAATGTCTCGGGGACAAACTTCCGCCGCACATTTGTTTCCAACAATGAGGCAAGGCGTTGTTTCAAAGTCTCCGAGCGCGCAAGGTCGAGCCACTCCACGCTAAGGCGCGCCGCCTCTTCGGCCGAGAACGAAGCCCATCCCCGGACGACCGCCTCTTCCATCAAAACGAGCAGGTGCCAGGGTATGTTGCTCCATGGCGCCGCGAGCATGGCTGCCATTTCGGTGTTACGGGCGGTGTCCTTGAGATAAATATCAACGAGCAGAAGTTCGCGTACGATGTCCAGATCGCCGAAACGGATCGACTTGGAAGTTCTGTCGATGCCTGCCAGTTTGATGGCAACGAGTTGCCCGCGCAGCAGCTCCGTCGCCCGGGCGATCGCGGGGTCGTAACGGAGATTTTCCTTTTCGTCCGTGCCCTCCTTGCGCTCAGTGCTCCAGCGGTAAAGGAATGAGTACGTATAAAGGATGTCCGCGGCCGTCGTGCTTGTGCCATCGTGAAAGGCCGACGCCATGGCCTTATATCTGAGCCTCGCGCCCGCGGTCTTGCCCGGTCCAACCAACGCGAGCCGGCCATCGCCTAACTCGGGAAGCAACGCATCCTCCGGCACAGTTATAACGCCACTGGCGGCGGTTTCCGTTGCCTGGATCGGGGGTGCCGATTGCACGATGGGCTCTGCGAGGATGGAAAGGCTGGTGACCGTATAGGCGACCATCAATGCTGTCATCGCATATTGGCTGCGGATGGCGGCGCCCCGGTCCATGAAGCTTGTCAGCGCCTGCACATGTGCCAGATAAACAGCGACAATGTGGCCGATGACAATGGCCGTTACGGCCAAGTACCAGGCAAACCGCGCGCCGACGGCGGCGATGTCAATGCGGTATCCGGCGGTGCCGAACAGGTCCCATCCGAAGCCAAAGGGGTCCGACGCGAGGGGGATGACAAACTGTCCCTGGATAAGGAAAAAACTTAGATAATGGGCAAGATGGTAGGCGATGGCGATGGGTATCAGAGTCAAAGCGAACCGCCTCGCCGTCTCCATCGTCGAGATACGGCCACCGATAAAGGCGCGCATGATCCAGCAGGTCGCCAGATAAGCGCCAAAGAAAACACACCAAAAGCTGACCAAACCTATTGTTTTGGTCAGCAGCCGGGAAAGGTCATTGGGCGCGGCAGCAATGGCGGCCACGACCTTGTCCTCAAGCAAGGACCAGGCGGGAGTCACCAAGAAGCCAT
>CAYWBS010000379.1:0-4108 GCA_964456215.1 uncultured Hyphomicrobiaceae bacterium | reverse complement strand
GCTCGCCCAAGCGCACCTCGACGCGCCATTCGCCGTCCCGGTCCACGCGGTCGATCCGGCCGCGGAGGGTGTGCTCGCTGATCTGGAAGGAGAAGGCCCGCTCGAGGAACAGCGGCCGTGCGGCGCCGCCACTGTGGCGCTCGTAGTAGCGAGCGAGCGCGGCCACCGCCCGGCTGGTGGCGCGCGCACGGGGCCTGCTCGGCGGGGCCGCGGCGCGGTCGCAAGTCGACCGCACGCAGTTCCAGCCAAAAACGTGGGACGGTCTTGTGTCCGAGGGTATCGTTGCCCGGCGCACCGTCAAGCGCGGCGAAATCGCCGCGGCCCTTGGCACGGCCGCCGCGGAACCGGGCTCTCTTTTTATCGATATCTTCGCGGCTTTGATCACACCGCCGATGAGCGGCCGGAATCTGCTTGGACGGCGGCATTACGAAGCGCTCGTCAGCCAGATGGGCGCCGGGGATCACGCAATTCTCCTCGCCGCGAACGGACTTTATTCCTTTAAAGGGCGCGGCTGGCAAACCAGCGGCGTCTTCGACCGCATCCAGCTTGTGCAGCAGGAGAAGACGATCAGGCTGCGCCGGGACGGCTACCGGAACCTTGAACGGCTGGCCATCGAGGGCGCGCCGGAACTCAGGGAGATCGCCATTTTCCGCATCCCGGCCAGCACCGGATTCGATGCCGCATCGCCGTGGCGTCTCGAGCTGTTGGTGGAAGAAGATGGCGGAAGCGGCGCCGTCAGGGCGACAAGCTTGTCCTTGCAATACCGCTTGCCGGATTATCTCATTCAAAAGCCGGCGCCGGCCGAGTCGGAGTCGGCCGCGCCGCGGACAGAGCCGGAGCTCTGGCAGCGGATCTGGCGCGGCAAGCCCATCGAGATCGCCGTGCTCACGGCTATGCTGATCGCGCTCGCCGCCATATTGATTTTTCAGGATGCGCTGACACGACGAAGACGGCTCTATCGCATCACGCGGATCTCGTTCCTGGCGGTAACCCTCGTCTTTTTGGGGTTTCTCACCGGCGCCCAGCTTTCCGTCATCAACATTGTCACTTTCAGCCATGCCCTCCTTGGCGGCTTCCATTGGGAGCAATTCCTTCTCGACCCGCTGATCTTCCTGCTGTGGAGCTTTGTGGCGCTGGCGCTGCTCTTCTGGGGCCGCGGCGTGTTTTGCGGCTGGCTATGTCCCTTCGGCGCCCTTCAGGAACTGCTCAATGAAGGGGCGCGCAAGCTCGGCATCCGGCAGATCGAGGTGCCCTGGGCGCTTCACGAACGCCTCTGGCCGATCAAATACATCGCTTTCTTGTTGATCTTGGCGGTATCGCTGAAATCGCTCTCCTCGGCCTTCGAGCTTGCCGAGATCGAGCCCTTCAAGACCGCCATTGTGCTCAAATTCATTCGTGACTGGCCGTTCGTTCTCTATGCCGTGCTTCTCCTCGCCGCCGGACTGTTCATCGAACGCTTTTATTGCCGTTATTTGTGCCCACTGGGCGCGGCGCTGGCGATCCCGGCCCGGCTGCGCCTTTTCGAGTGGCTGCATCGCCGCCAGCAATGCGGGCGCGAATGCCGGATCTGCGAAAGGCGGTGCACGGTTCAGGCGATCAATCCGCTCGGCCAGATCACGCCGAACGAATGCATCTACTGTCTGCAATGCCAGGCGAATTACTACGATCCCACGACCTGCCTGCCGCTGAAAAGGCGGGCGCAGAGGCGCGCCGGTTTTACGACCTCTCCGGAGCCGCCGGCGGCGTCCGAAGGGGGAAGCAATGACTAAGTCCATGCTGACGCGCCGCCGGGCGCTGCTGTTGATAGCGGCATCGTCCGCCACCGTGCCGATCGGCGGCGGGACACGGGCCGGACTCGTCGAATGGCGCGGCACGGCGCTCGGCGCCGATGCCCGTTTGGCTCTGTGGACCAGGGACAGGAGCGCCGCGACGGAAGCCATCGCCGCCTGCCTCGCGGAAATCGAACGATTGGAAAACATCTTCAGCCTGTACCGTCCGCGCTCGGAACTCAGCGAATTGAACCGGACCGGCGCGCTCCGGGCCGCTTCCCTGGACATGCGCCGGCTCGTTCATTTAAGCCGCGCGATGCACGATCGAACGCTGGGTCTGTTCGATCCCACCATCCAACCGCTCTGGAAAACCTATTTCGACTGGTTCTCCGAACGGCGGCACCGGGAACCGCCGCCCATGGAGGTGATCCGGGAACGAACGGCAAAAATCGGTATGGACCATGTGGCCATCGCCAATGGCGCCATCCGCCTCGCCGGGGGCGTCGAGATGTCCCTCAACGGCATCGCGCAGGGCTACATCACCGACCGGGTCGCCGAACTGCTCCGGGCGCGGGGATGGTCGCATGTGCTGCTTGATCTCGGTGAGGTGCGGGCGCTCGATGGCCGACCCGGCGGAGCGTCCTGGGACGTACGGGTTCGGAACGGCGATCTTCGTCTCAAATTGGCGAATGGGGCATTGGCGACATCGGCCGGAGCCAATCTCGCATTCACGACGGGCGGCGAGCTGACCCATATCATCGATCCAAGATCGGGCATTAGTCCGCATCATTGGCGGAGCATCACCGTCAGTCATCGTTCGGCCGCCATTGCCGATGCGCTGTCGACGGGCCTCTTTGCCGCGTCACCGGCGGAAGTCGGGCGGATCATGCGCCGCAATCGGGGAGTCCGCGTGTGGGCGACCGATCCACAAGGAACGACGAAAATTTTCGCATCTTGAATCTGCGCCTTGATAGCGCCCGGGCCTGACCCGCCTGCTCTCCGGCCGTGGTGCTTGACGAAAGTCAATTAATCCGGGCGCTCAGTCTCCTACCATCTCCAGGCTATGCAATCAGGCCTCAGAGGGTCAGGGAATGAAGGAAGGGCGCGTTTTTCTCGTTGGCGCGGGTCCGGGCGATCCGGATCTCTTGACACTGAAAGCCTGCCGCCTGCTGCAGGCGGCGGAGGCCGTCGTTTATGACCGCCTGGTTTCGGCCGCCATTCTCGATCTCGTGCCGCGCGGCGCGACAAGGATCGATGCCGGCAAACAGCCCCATCATCATCCCGTTCCTCAGGATGAGATAAACGAAACCCTGATCCGGCTGGCCAGGGCCGGGAGGACGGTTGTCCGTCTCAAAGGCGGCGACCCGTTTCTGTTCGGGCGCGGCGGCGAGGAAGCCTGCGCCCTGGCGGCGGCGGGTATCCGGTTCGAGGTCGTGCCGGGCGTCACGTCGGCGCAGGCCTGCGCCGCGAATCTCGTCCTGCCGCTGACGCATAGGGATCTTTCCCAGGGCGTTCACTATATAACCGGCCACTGCCGGGCCGGCGCGGAATTGGCATTCGACTGGGACGGGCTTGCCGAACCGCGAACCACATTGGTCGTCTATATGGGCCTGGCCAATATCGGCAAGATAGCCGGCCGTCTTATCGCTCACGGGCGCGATCCCGCGACGCCGGTGCTTGCCGTCAGCCGCGGCACGCTGCCGGACGAGCGCCATATCATCTCGACGCTGGCGAATATTGGAACCGATGTCCGAAGGACGGTCCTGGCGAGCCCGACGCTGTTCATTGTCGGCGACGTCGTTCGTCTGGCTCAAAAACCCGGAACGTTTGAACATGTCCTGCCTGAAGAGCAATTGGCTACGGCATATTGACCGGCGAGTCGTGGCGATCCTGCTGTTTCTGCCGGGAAGCGCCCATGCGCTTGATGCCGGGAGGCAGGCGGAACTCACATATCTCGTTCGCCAGGATTGCGGCTCCTGCCACGGCATGACCCTCAAGGGCGGACTCGGACGGCCGCTTCTCCCGGAAAACCTGCGCAACGCAAATAGCGAAAGCATTGCCGCGATCATCCTGGACGGCGTGCCGGGAAAACCCATGCCTCCCTGGCGCGGCCTGTTGAGCGAGAAGGAGGCGATGTGGATCGCGACAAAACTTAAGGAGGGGTTGGCGCAATGAAAAGGCGCGCTTTCTTGCAGATTTCGCTGTTGGGCACACTGGCGGCGGCCGCGCGCCCGGCGGCGGCGACCGGATTGACGCTGCGCGGCAGCGGCGATCTGGGTGTCGTGGTCGAGCGGGCGACCGACTCGCTGCTGGTCATCAAGACGACCCACAGACAAGCG
>CAYWBS010000378.1:0-4114 GCA_964456215.1 uncultured Hyphomicrobiaceae bacterium | reverse complement strand
CATGCTGACCAAGCGCCTCGAGCACCCGGCAGATCAGGCCGCGCACCTGCCTTCCCGATTGCACGAGATCCGTCAAATAAGTGAGGCCGCCGCGAACCTTGAAGGCGCCGATCGGCGTATGGTTTTCGTGCTTCACCCAGACTTCGCATCCGAGCCTTTTGGCGAGCAGGGGCCAGGCATATTGCGGCGTCTCGGGAAGATGAGAACGGACTATGTCATGTGCCGCATCGAGCTCCTGTCTGGAGAACAAGGGGATGATTTCCTTGCTTGATTCTTGCGCGGAGCTATCCGGCATCGGTGTTCTCCCTCACCTGGATGAAAAACGCGCCGGCGAGCTTCCTCCGCGGCACTCGAAGTGTTTTAGCCGATTTCGGAGAGCGCGGGAAAGGTTTCAAGGAGCCAGAAGGAAATGGTGTTCATTGTGCCGGTGATAAACATGAGCCCGGTCACAACCAGCAGGCCGCCCATGACTTTTTCAACGGTTCCGAGATGTTGCCTGAAACGCTGCATGAAATTCAGGAAAGGGCGGATTGCGAGCGCGGCCGCGATAAAGGGCACGCCAAGTCCAAGCGAGTAGGCGCTCAACAAGCTGACCCCTTTCCAGACCGTTTCTTCACCGGCCGCGACAAACAAAATCGCCGCCAACACCGGTCCGATGCAAGGCGTCCAGCCGAACGCAAACGCCAGTCCCATCAAATACGAGCCGAAAAGACCCGACGGTTTGGACTCCGCGTAATAGCGAGCCTCCTTATTCAGCAGAGGAATTTTGAAGAGACCGAGGAAATGAAGCCCCATGAAAATGATCACAACGCCGGCAATGTTGGCCAATATGCCGAGATTATCGCCGACGAGCCGGCCGAACGTCGTCGCCGTCGCGCCGAGGGAGACGAAGACCGTCGTAAAGCCGAGCACAAACAGAAGCGAGGAAAGCACGACGCGGCCATGAACGCCCTCCCCGCCGCCGTCTTCACCGATCAGGCGATCGAGCGTCGTACCGCCGAGAAAGCACAGATAAGGAGGCACAAGGGGTAAGACGCAGGGCGACAGAAAGCTGACCAGACCCGCAAGGAGTGCACCCAAATACGTGACTTCCATAACTGCGATCGCCTTCCTTTCCGAACCAGGGCCAAATATCGCTCAAAGACAAATTCCACTCAAAACCATTCCTGATCAAGAGCTCATCAATCACGTTAGCGGGATCGGCCACGCGGCGCCGTTCACATTGGCGCCTAGAGTGTTTTCGCTTTTCGTTCAATCGCTCAGACACTCCAACCCTTTGATATTTCGTGTTTCCAGATGGAAAACCGGTGCCCGCTTTTCCTGGAAACACTCTAGGGGCGCACGGCGGGTGTCTCGACCTGCAAGCCCTGGCCACGCCAAGCCAGATACAGCTCCAGATTGACATATTCGTCAGAGCCAACCGGAAAAGGTTCGGAACGTATCAGCCGGCTGCATGCCTGGATCCGCCGGTGCAGCGTACCGGGTTTCCGCCATGTCAGACGGTATGCCGGGAACCCGTTTGCCTGCCCCTGGCTGAGCGTCATGGAGCGGTACAGTTTGCCGGCATGTTTCTCATGGCAATGAGAGCAGGCCATATTGAGCTGGCCGCGGCGGCTATAATAGAACGCCTGTCCCTTTTCGAAGAAAGGCTTGGCAAGACCGTCGGTCCGCACTTTCACGGGTAACCCGCGTGACTGCGCCCGGACGAAAATCGAAAGCGCAAGCATCTCGTCGGATTCATAGCCGAAAGGCGGCGCTTTCGCGAATTTTCGCCTGCATTCATTGATGCGATTTTCCAAATTGATCAGTTCTTTCCGAGGCGCGAAGTAGACTGGATAACGCGCCGCGACCCCTTTCATTGAGTTTGCCGCCACATTATGGCAGGTCGCGCAGGATTTTTTTGCTTCACCATCAGGCGTTTGCCAGAGCTTTTCGCCGTAGGTATACCAGGACATCCCTGGGTTTTGAATGTCGTGATCCTGCATTTCGCGGATATAATTCGCGGAATAGTGATAGCCGGACCAAATCTGGGCAAGAGGATGGCCCTCCGTGCCTGGCGCGACTGGTTTATCCTTCCCGTCCGCGCCGTTTGCCGTTGTCAATCCGGCCAGTATGAGAGCCGCGGATGCGGCAATTGCGCCGGCAAGACGCGGGGACGTCGCTTTTCGTCGCGCGGGACGTCTATTCAAGTGTCGCCAGAAAAGCGAGAACATCCTCGATATCTCTTGCCGATAGTATCGCCCGATTTTTACACTCGGCGATTTCACGAACGTAATTTCCAACGGTGTAATAAGACGGCATGATTGTGTCGGCGTCGGGGAACGCAGCTTGCGCGTTCACCAAAATCGCCCTCATTTCGCTAATGCTGTAGCGCCTGGCAACACCGTCGAGGCTCGGGCCGACCGTGCCGTGACTTCCATATGTCCTTATGCTTGACGGATCATTTGCATCGAGTTTGGCAAAAATCGCCGTGACTTCGTGGCAGGCAATGCAATTCCCGCCATTCCGGTCGACCATGACCTGGAGACCGCGCGCCGGACTAGCTCGCCCCTTTGTCAGCGGCTTGACGATCGCGACGTCGGTGGCCCTGCCCCGAACAAATTTGTAGCCCTTGAGGTGGTCCGCCGTCGGGCCGTCGCAGACCGCCCCCAGTGATGCGGCCGGGCTTGTCGCCAGAACGGCGACCGTCAACACCGCTGGCAGAACGTATTTCCATGCGAGCCAAGGTCCGCACCCAATTCTCCAGCCGAAACGATCCCCCGTCGGGGACCGGCCATTTTTGGCACGTCTGCAAGAAGCAGCGGCAGCAGGCGGGTGATTGGACAGCTCGGAATTTTCCGATTGGACCCGCTTCTTAGGATGACGCATAGGCCTGCTCCGCCGCCGCCCGAAGTGCCGCGATATTATCGGCATAAGAGCCATGACTAAAAACCGCCGACCCCGCGACCAGAACATTCGCCCCAGCTTCGGCCACACGCGCCGCGGTTTCTTTGTTGATGCCGCCGTCCACTTCAATATCGATCGGCCGCCCGGCGATCATCTCCTTCAGCCGCCGGATTTTCTCGCACATCTGCGGAATGAACGCCTGGCCGCCAAATCCAGGATTGACGGTCATCACCAGAATAAGGTCAAGCCGATCGAGCACGTGCTCGATAACGCTTTCCGGTGTCGACGGGTTCAGCGAAACGCCGGCCTTCAATCCAAGACCGCGCACAGCCTGCAGGGACCGGTCAAGATGCGGCCCCGCCTCGGCATGGACCGTCAGCATGTCCGCACCGGCTTCGGCAAAGGCCTCCAAATAAGGGTCGCAGGGCGCAATCATGAGGTGCACGTCAAGCACCTTTTGCGTGACCGGGCGAATGGCGCTGACCACAAGCGGGCCGATGGTGATATTCGGCACGAAATGACCGTCCATGACATCGACATGAACCCAATCGCAACCGCCCTCATCGATTGCCTTAACTTCGTCGCCGAGCCTGGCGAAATCAGCGGAAAGAATTGAAGGGGCGATTATGATGCCATCGGTCATTTGGCCGGTCCCACGAAAAACGTTCCTTCGGCTACGCCGGCGAACCGGCGGCGGTCTTCAGAGGTTGCGGTGTAGTCAGCGCGGAAATCCCCGGCAGGTCACGCCCTTCCAGCCATTCGAGAAAGGCACCGCCAGCCGTCGAGACATAGCTGAAGTCCTGGGTGACGCCGGCCGCGTTGAGGGCGGCGACCGTATCGCCGCCGCCGGCAACGGTGACGAGCGAACCGGATTTTGTATGTTCTGCGGCGGCGCGCGCCAAGGCGAATGTACCTTCGCCGAACGGCGCAATTTCAAATGCACCGAGCGGCCCGTTCCAAAGCAAGGTCCTGCACTGCTCGATTGTCGTTTTCAAGGCGCGTATGGTTTCCGGACCGACATCAAGGATCATTTGGTCTGCCGGGACCGAATCCACGTCGACAATTTGCGACGGCGTCCCTTCCTTGAATTCGCCAGCGACCACAACGTCGACAGGCAAAATAATTTCACGGTTTCGCTTCGCTGCTTCCGCCTGGATGCTTTTCGCGGTCTCGGAGAAATCCGTTTCGCAAAGTGAGGTTCCGACAGCACGCCCCCCGGCATAAAGAA
>CAYWBS010000377.1:0-4115 GCA_964456215.1 uncultured Hyphomicrobiaceae bacterium | reverse complement strand
TGAGATCGTTTGCCGGTACGATATGGCTGACAAGTCCTGAACGCTCGGCTTCCTCGGCATCCATTGTCCGGCCCGTCAGGCACATTTCCATCGCCTTGGCCTTGCCGACAATCCGCGTCAGCCGCTGTGTCCCGCCGATTCCCGGCATGACGCCGAGCGTGATTTCCGGCTGCCCGAACTTGGCCGTGTCGGCGGCGATTATGATATCGCACATCATCGCCAGTTCACAGCCGCCGCCGAGCGCATAGCCGGCGACTGCGGCAATTATCGGCTTGCGGTACCTCGGCACCTCGTCCCAAATGGCGACAAAATCCTCGTCGGATGCCTCGATATAGGTTCGCGGCTGCATCTCCTTGATATCCGCGCCGGCCGCGAACGCGTGTTCGCTACCGGTAATCACGACGCAGCCGATTTGCCTGTTTGCATCAAATTCGCGAAGAGCCTCAATCAGTTCTCTCGCAAGAGCGTCGTTCAGTGCGTTCAACGCATCGGGACGATTGAGCGTAATGATGCCTACCTTGCCGCGTTTTTCGGCGATGATATTTTCGAAGGCCATTTTTGATAAGTCTCCATTGGATATCGGTCGATGCGCGCGCTCAGCCGCTTCTACCCGTCAGCGCTGGCAGTTGGGACAAAAGAACGTCGAGCGGCCGTTTTGGACAATGCGCTTTACCACCCCGGCGCATTCAGGGGTCCGGCACGAAAGCCCTTCGCGGTCGTAAATTGCAAAAGCATGTTGGAAGTAGCCGAGCGAGCCGTCCGCCTGGCGGTGATCGCGGAGAGTGGAACCTCCGGCCCGGATGGCGTCCGTCAGTACCGACACGATGGCCGGCGCCAGCTTGCGGGCCGCGGACCCCGCGCGCCCGCGCGCAGTGGAAAGGGTTCGCGCCTTGCGGCGCGGCGACAATCCTGCCCGGTAGAGGGACTCGCAGGCATATATATTGCCAAGGCCGGCGACAATCCTCTGGTCCATGAGAAACGATTTCAGCGGAAGTGATCTACGAAGCGCCGAGGCGCTCAAATAATCGGGCGTAAAAGCCTCGCTCAAAGGCTCGATGCCGAGGCCGCGAAAAAGCTTGTGCTGATCAAGCTCTTCGCTGTTTACAAGCGTCATGAAGCCGAAACGTCGGGCGTCATTGTACCGGATCACGGCGCCGTTGCTCATCCTGAATACGACGTGATCGTGGCTTTGATCCGTTGCCGGGATTTTGGCGAAACGGCCAATCGGGCCGGCGTCCACATGATCGTCGATCAGGAAGCGTCCGCTCATACCGAGATGCATGGTGAGGACCTCGCCGCCCGTCAGATGGGCGAGCAGATATTTGGCCCGGCGCGTCAGTGACATCACTTTCTTGCCTTCGAGGCGGCTGGCGAACCGCTCGGGAAATGGAAAGCGCAGCCCCTCCCGGCGCTGCTCAACCTCTCGAAACAGGCTACCGACCAATACCGGCTCCAGGCCCCGGCGCACGGTTTCCACCTCGGGCAATTCTGGCATATTGTTTCCGTTACTCCTTGCCGCCGCGCCCGGCGGCTCGCCCGGAGCATAGCGCTCCCGGCGAGGCTGCGCTATTGTCTGCTCCATGACCCAACATTCGGATTGTGACGAACAAAGTGCCGGAACGGCAGGTCGCGGTCTTGAAGCCCGCGACAATGAATACAAGCAGTCGCTTGTAAATCAAGTCTTTACCCGTGTCGCCGGGCGCTACGATCTGATGAACGATCTGATGTCCGGCGGCCTGCACCGGGTGTGGAAAGACAATCTTATCTCCTGGCTCGCACCGCCAAGGCACGGCGGCTACCGGCTTCTCGATGTCGCCGGCGGCACGGGCGACGTGACGTGGAAATTTCTGAACGCCGCCAGCCCCGAGGCGAACGCAACGATCTGCGATATCAATCCGGATATGCTGAATGCCGGCCGGCGAAAACTGACCGATAGAGGCGTGGCGGACCGGCTGACCTTTGTCGGCGCCAATGCCGAGCAGCTGCCATTTGCCGACCAGTGCTTCGATGCCTTCACGATAGCTTTCGGCATCCGCAACATCCCACGCCGCGACCGGGCTCTGAGCGAAGCCTATCGGGTGCTAAGGCATGGCGGGCGGTTTCTTTGTCTTGAATTCTCGGAAGTGCAGGTGCCGATGCTGGATCGTCTTTACGATATTTACTCTTTTAATGTCATCCCGGCGCTCGGCAGAGTTGCGGCCGGAGACGCGAAGCCTTATCGCTATCTGGTAGAGAGCATTCGTCAATTTCCAAATCAGGACCAATTTGCGGCGCTGATCGAGACGGCGGGATTTGTCCGGGTCAGCTACCGAAACCTGAGCGGCGGCATCGCGGCGATCCACTCCGGATGGCGTCTCTAAGGTCAGATCATAGGGTGGCGATGGCGCTGGCGTCATACTCACGAAACGCGAAGCACAGAAAACTTTGCAGGTATGCTGGGAAGAAGGTCGAGGGGTCGACGCTTTCCGCTCAACGGGCGCCATGATACACGCAGCGATTAACATGGCCCGGCTCGCGCGCGCAGGATTCGTGCTCGCGCGCCACGGGATAATGCTGCTGCCGGACGATCCGGAAATGCCCGGAGCGGTGAGAATGGCCCGCCGGGCGTTGCTGCGTGTCTTTGGCCGGTCGCATGACGAAGATCGCAGCCAGCGCCTCGCACAGGCCTTGACGAAGCTTGGGCCAAGTTACATCAAGCTCGGTCAGTTTCTTGCCACCCGTGACGATATAATCGGCTCCCGCAACGCGCGCGACCTTTCCAAACTCCAGGACCGACTGCCGCCTTTTTCCATGGCCGAAGCGCGAAGCGCCGTAAAAGACGCTCTCGGCCAGCCGGTCGAAGCGCTGTTCAGCCGCTTTGACGCTCCGGTCGCCGCCGCCTCCATCGCCCAGGTACACAAGGCCACAACCCTCGATGACGGCAAAAGCAAGGAGGTTGCCGTCAAAATACTGCGGCCCGGAATCGAATCCCGGTTTCAAAAGGATCTTGAGAGCTATTACTTCGCCGCCCGGACGGTGGAAACCCTTCACCGGCCGTCACGCAGGCTCCGGCCGGTAGCCGTCATTGCCACGCTTGCCCAATCGGTGGCCATAGAAATGGATCTCAGGATGGAAGCCGCGGCCATATCGGAGATGGCGGAGAATACCATCAACGATGAAGGATTTCGCGTCCCGGGCGTGGATTGGACGCGGAGCGCGAGACGCGTTCTCACACTCGAATGGATTGACGGCATTCCGATCTCCGATCACCTGGCGCTGCGGGCGGCGGGCCACGATCTTGAACCGCTCGGCCGGCGACTGATCCGGACTTTTTTGCGCCACGCGATGCGCGACGGCTTTTTTCATGCCGATATGCATCCCGGCAATCTTTTTATCGACGGTGAAGGAAATATCACCGCCGTCGATTTCGGCATCATGGGGCGGCTTGGCGTCAAGGAACGCCGCTTCCTCGCCGAGATTCTCCACGGCTTCATAACGCGCAATTACCGTCGCGTCGCGGAAGTGCATTTCGACGCCGGATATGTGCCGGATCAATATCCGACCGAGCTTTTCGCGCAAGCGCTGCGCGCGATCGGCGAACCGCTCATGGACAGGACCGCGGATCAGATTTCGATGGCGCGCCTGTTGGGACAGCTCTTTCAAGTCACCGAAATGTTCGACATGCAGACCCGGCCGGAACTTCTTCTTTTGCAGAAAACGATGGTTGTCGTCGAAGGCGTCGCACGGACGCTCGACCCGAGGCTCAATATCTGGACAACCGCCGAACCGGTCGTTCAGGAATGGATGGAAGCGCATCTTGGCCCCGAGGGCCGGCTCCAGGACGCCGCCGACGGCGCCGCCACGCTCGGCCGTTTCGTCGGCGACATTCCTTCGCTGCTGGCGCGCGCCGAGCGCACCGCCAACTCCTTGTCCCATATGGCCGCCGAAGGCGTCCGCCTCGATGAGCATACAATTGAAAGACTGGCGGGCGCGCAAGCGCAGCGAAATCGCTGGGGCCGGGCGGCGCTATGGATCGCGGCATTGGCTCTTGTGGCGCTGGCCGTGTCGCAGTTTTAGATCCTGTTCACTTGAAGTGTGAACATGATTTCGTTTATTGCGCTCACGCCAGGTGGGCC
>CAYWBS010000376.1:0-4125 GCA_964456215.1 uncultured Hyphomicrobiaceae bacterium | reverse complement strand
CATAAGGCTGACCGGCTGTATAGGAGACCTTGAAAGGCTCATAGTCCATACAGACGTGGTTTGTCGGGACGTAAAACAGCTTGGTTTTCGGCGAGAATGCCGCAGGCTGCTGATCCTTCGTGCCAAGAGCCGCTGGGCAAATGCCCTTTGTGTTGACGTCCTGGCCCTTACCGCCGTGCTCGGTTCCGTATTTATCGACAAGCATAGGCCGGCCGGTCTTCATGTCGATGCCAGTCGCCCAGTTCACGACGGGATCGAATTTCTCGGCGACCAGAAGCTCGCCGGTCACGCGGTCGAGCGTATAGCCAAAGCCATTACGGTCGAAATGGACAAGTACCTTGCGAGCCTTGCCGCCGACATCGATATCGGCGAGGATCATCTCATTGATGCCGTCATAATCCCACTCGTCGTGGGGCGTCATCTGATAGACCCATTTCGCCATGCCGGTGTCCGCATCCCGCGCCCAGACCGTCATCGACCATCTGTTGTCGCCGGGACGTTGTACCGGGTTCCAGGTGCTCGGATTGCCGGACCCATAATAGACCAGGTTCAGCTCGGGATCGAAGGAGTACCATCCCCAGGTGGCGCCGCCGCCGATCTTCCACTGATCGCCCTTCCAAGTCGCCGTGCCGGAATCCTTGCCGACAGGCTTGCCGAGATGGGTGGTCTTTGCGGGATCCATCAGCGTATCCGCATCCGGCCCCATCGAATAGCCACGCCATACCTGCTTACCGGACTTGATGTCGAAAGCCGTGACATAACCGCGGACACCGAATTCGCCGCCGGAGATGCCGGCCAGGACCTTGTCCTTGAAGACCATCGGCGCGCTCGTGCCGGTCGACCCTTTTGTCGGATCACCGTTGACAGCTTTCCAGGCGACCTTGCCCGTTTTGGCGTCAAGCGCGACGAGTGTCGTGTCGGCTTGATAGAGGAAGACTTTACCATCGCCATAGGCCAAGCCACGGTTCACCGTGTCGCAGCACATCACGGGAATCGTGTCTGGATTCTGCTTTGGCTTATAACTCCAGATAATCCTTCCATCATTGTTGAGATCAAGCGCGTAGACATTGTTCGGGAACGGCGTATGCACATACATTGTGCTGCCGATCACAAGCGGAGCACCCTCGTGGCCGCGAAGGACGCCCGTCGAGAACGTCCAGGCAACCTTCAAACTTCCAACATTGTCCTTGTTGATCTGAGAAAGGCTGCTATAGCGGTGATTGGCATAGTTCCCGGTTGGAGAAACCCACTGCTTGGAGTCCTTCTCCAAAGATATCAACTCGTCACTCGCGTATGCCGGAACCGCAAAGATTGCGGCCACGAAGGCAGCGCAAGCTGCGCATCTAAACCATTTCATCCGTTTCCTCCCTAGTTATGCGTTTTCTCAGACAACCCAAAATTACCGTCGCGTGGATTGGGTTCAAATATTTTTGTTCTAGGCCTCGGGCTTTGTTCTGTAGCCTCGCTGTCTTTATCAAACTGTAGTCTGGCCTGAATTGCAAAAGCCGACTTTATCAAAAAAAACGAGCTGGCTAGTGAACAATGCAATTAGCAAAGTTTTTTCAATAAACACTCCCGTCTGAAGGCCAACTCGACGTGCTATCCTAACAAACTACGGCATGCCGACGGCGTTGAATGCCTCCATTTTTCGTTCTAGAGCAGGACTTGTCGGCTGTGTCCGATATCCTCACTCCCTAAAAGAAGCCTTACTCGGTGCCGCAAAGGGGAGCGCGCCGTACAAGGACACAAGCGTGATCTCTAACACTCCTTTCCCAAACACCCCATCACACGGTATGGATCGCCGACAAACCATCGTTCAAGACAGCAATTCTTCTGTCCCCCATGGCGATCTGGAGTTTTATCACAAAATTGGGCGTTTTAGGGGTAATTGTTGCAAGTTGGGCAAAAAAGCGAACGCTGCATTCTACGCCGTTGAATCCATGCTTGGGCTGACCGCGCTTGGGCTGACTGCAATAATTATCAGCTATCCGTAATAATATAAATTTGCGGCAACCCCTGACAAAGTTCGCGAAGGATAAGTTCGCGGTTTGACGCTTACGGGTCGCACTGGCGATCTTACAGGGGAGCCGCGTCCCCATGCTTAAACAATTTTCGGGGTCATTCGTACGAACGAGTTCTCCCTGTTGTTATGATGAGGTTCAGCGGTGTGAAGGCAGAGGATCTGTAGTGATGCGACGAGACACGAGGGCTCGATTGATCGCCGGTTTCTCAGCAATGTTGCTGATGGCGATTCCGTTATTCTCAAGGGCGCAGGAATTAATGCGCCATTTGAACCTGGCATCACCGGAAATGTCGCAAGCGGAAATGAGCCGCGAAGATTTTGAGCGGAAACTCAAACTTGCAACGGCCGACAAGCCGGCGGATTTTACCGGCAAACGGCTTAACGGGCTGGATCTTTCCGGATTTGATCTGTCGAACGTGATTTTCCGGGCCGCCAAACTCAATAATGCCAATTTGGCCGGCGCCAATCTGGAACAGGCGGTCTTTGATCAAGCGTGGTTGCTTAACGCCGATTTGACCGGCGCTAATCTTAAGCGCGCGCGGCTGTTCCAAACGCAACTCATGAACGCAAAAATGGATAACGCCGATCTTTCGGGCGCTTCAATCACGGCCAATTTATCCAAGGCCAGTCTGGTCAACGCAAAATTCATTGGCGCGGATCTGTCGGCGGACATGCGCAATCAGTCGATGGGGCTCATGCGCGGCGTCTTGCGTTCCGCCAGGCTCACCGGAGCCGATTTTACCAACGCCAATCTATTCCGGGCGGACTTGGAATTTGCATCTCTTGCCAACGCAAATCTTACAGGCGTCAATCTGAAGGGAGCCCTGCTTGGCGGCGCCGATCTCAGCGGCGCAATTGTGAGCGGCGCCAATTTCGAGGGGGCAGATGTCAATTCGGCCCGATTGATTTCATTAAAGGGACTTGAAACCTCTAATATCGATAAGGCCGATAATTACTCGAGCGCCATAAGAAACTGATGATTGGATGGATTCGATTATCTCGTCCTGGTGAAGTGATTTCCAATTGGTCACCAAACCGGCATGCCGGTTTGGTTTTCACCTTGTTTGCAATTTGCAGCGGATTTGCAATTAGTCCGCCCGCCGTCGCCAAGGGTGAGCTCAAAACGTTCTGTGGCTCCGAAGTTGGCACAGCGGCGGCCGAGGTCAAGGAAATCGCTCCCGGCTTATACGTTCGCCACGGTGTCCTTGCATTAATGACTGCCGCCAATCGCGGCGCAATCGCCAATATCGGGTTTATTGTCGGCAAAAATGCCGTGGCAGTTATCGACACTGGTGGCAGCGCTTGCGGCGGAGCGAGATTGCGGGCCGCAATCGCTGCCCGGACCGATCTGCCGGTTCGCTACGTCATCAATTCCCATGTTCACCCCGACCACATTTTCGGAAACGCCGCTTTTCTTCCCGATAAACCACAATTTGTCGGCCACAGCCGTCTAGCGCAGGCGATGGCGATGCGGGGTGAATATTATCTCGCTGCCGGTCGGCGGCAGATGGGCGCCGAACTCCTGGAAGGAACCAAGATCGTTTCACCGACAATATCCGTGTCTGACACGCTGACACTGGACCTCGGCGAACGCAAATTGGTGCTGACCGCCCACGAAGCCGCTCACACCGACCATGATCTGACGATCTTCGATGAAAGAACCGGCACGCTATGGGTGGGAGACCTCCTATTCCGCCGCCACATTCCCGTTGTTGACGGCAGCCTGCTTGGCTGGCTGCGCATCATGGGTAAACTTTCCCGAATGACAGTCGTAAGGGTCGTTCCAGGACACGGGCCCGTAAGCGAGGATTGGCCGCACGTGTTGGCGCCTCAACGTCTTTACCTGACAACGCTCGCCAATGATCTGTGAAAATCAATCAATACCGGACGGACGCTGAGGCAAGCCGTCGCCGGCGCTGCCCAGAACGAGAAGGCAAATTGGATGCTCTTCGACGCTTTTAATGCAAGAAATGCGACGGCGGGCTATGCGGAGCTCGAATGGGAATAAAAGCCGTAGCCCCCCGGACCGGCATCAAATTTTGGGGAACCCTCTTTATTTGTTGGCCGAGCCGGGGGTATGCTCGTCCAACAAATAAAGAGGG
>CAYWBS010000375.1:0-4137 GCA_964456215.1 uncultured Hyphomicrobiaceae bacterium | reverse complement strand
TTTTCCTTCATGCAATACTATTCCCCCGATTAGCTGAACGTCAAAATGACGCTGCCCGAGGGTCCGTTTCGCAGCTTCTCGCACCGTCGCGAAGGCCGGCACCAGAAGATCGTCAAGCGTGGCGCCGTCGCGGACCTGGGTCCTGAACATATCCGTCCGGGCGCGCAGCTCCTGATCCGAAAGCGCCTCCATTTCAGGCTCCAGAGCGTTGATTTCGTGAACCTGCGCGTCATACGCCTTCAACTTGCGCTCGTTGGAAGACCCGAAGACCTTGCTGGCAAGTACGCCGATAGAAATCATTTGGACGTCCCTATCACATCGAAATGTTAAAACTGCTTCATAGCCCGCCGCACATTATCGTCGTGGCTCGATATGCATGCCGCCGTCGAGTGATCTGCCCGGTAGTTCTCGCTGTTGAACTGGCAAAATACATGAAAGAGATGTCATGAACGTGGTGGTTTTGGCGGCAAAACGCAGTCTGCACCCCGTCCCATAAAGCTTGAGTGACAGATAAGAGGGCAGAGTCACCTTGTCAACGTAAGGTTTGCCGGCGTAAACCGCCGCAAAAATGCCTTCTCGATCACGCAATCATCGCTTGGCAATTCATCTATGAGAACGCTATGAAGTGATTACAGTGCAGCGGCCCAAGGCGGCGGCTGCCGGAAATCGGTCCCGGCCGGCGAATTGCAACTTGTTGCATGGAGCCCGGCACGTATCAAATCGAGGATATTTCAGTGAGAATCGGAACCCCTATCCTGCTGGTTGTTGTGGCGATGCTGGCGACAACTTTCGGCAAAGCCAGTGCCGCCAATGATTCGCAGGACAGAATCGTCGCCCGTGTGAACGGCATTGAAATCAAAGCGTTTGAATTCGGACTCGCGGAGTCGGAAATTGGACCGGAACTCCTAAATATCCCGGAGAAACAGCGCCGCATCGTGGTGTTGGAATATCTCGTCGACAACCATCTCCTCGCCAGTGCGGCGGAACAAGAAAAACTCACCGACGCAGCGGAGTTCCGACAGCGCCTGCATTATTACCGAAAGCGGGCTCTGCGCGATGCCTTCGTCGAGAAAAACATTCGCGGTTCAGTCAGCGAATCCACTGCGAAGAAAATATACGATGACCAGATTGGCTCCGCGAAGCCGCCTGAGGAAATTCACGCGCGGCATATTTTGGTTGAAAAGGAAGATCAGGCCAAAGACCTTATCAAGCAAATCGCCGGCGGCAAGGATTTCGCCGAACTCGCCAAGAAGGAGTCGAAAGGGCCGAGCGCCGTTCAGGGCGGTGATCTCGGCTATTTCACGAAAGGCAGAATGGTAAAGGACTTTGAAGAAGCCGCTTTTGCGCTCAAGGCAGGAGAAATTTCCGAACCGGTAAAGACGAAGTTTGGCTGGCATGTTATCAAGGTTGAAGACCGGCGCATGCGCGCTTTGCCCACATTCGCCGCCGTCAAAGACCGACTCATGGAGTCGCTCCGTCAGCAAAAAGCTCAGGAAGTGGTGAGCGGACTACGTAAGAACGCCAAGATCGAAGTGCTGGATATGGATCTGAAGAAAGCCCGCGAAGAAGCTGCCCGTAGAAGCGCCAGCGGCCGGTAACCGGAAAAAATGAGGCGCGCGTGCCGGGCGGGGGCGGATAATTGAAGATTTCTCCATTCGCACCGTCTTCACTACCAGATCTGCCGCTAGTCGCAGGGGTCCGATCGGCGGCTTGCGAGGCGGGAATACGTTATCGGGGGCGCAAGGACCTTTTGTTGGTCCTCATGGACCCGGGAACGACGGTCGCCGGCGTGCTGACGCGGTCAAAAACGGCGAGTGCGCCCGTCGATTGGTGCCGGGCCCAGTTGGGCAAGGGCAAAGCGCGCGCGCTCGTCGTCAACTCCGGAAACGCCAACGCCTTTACGGGAGTGAGAGGCCGTGACGCCGTGCAATTAACCGTCGAGGCTGCGGCACGGGCAGCAGATTGCCGAACGGAGGTGGTTTTTGTCGCTTCCACCGGGGTCATCGGCGAACCCATGGACACAACGCAATTCGTCAAGGAACTCGATGGCCTGGCGGTGGCGGCGCGCGGTGACGCCTGGGAGGATGCCGCCCGCGCGATCATGACGACGGATACTTTTCCAAAAATGGCCACCGAGCGCGTCCAGGTCGACGGCGCGGAAACCGTCATCAATGGTATTGCCAAGGGTTCCGGAATGATTGCGCCGGACATGGCGACCATGCTTGCATTTCTGTTTACGGACGCCGCCATCGAGGCTCCCGTCCTGCAATCGCTCTGCACGGAACTTGCCGATCAAACCTTTAACTGCATCTCGGTCGATGGCGATACGTCCACCAGCGATACGTTGCTCATCTTCGCGACCGGCCAGGCGGCATCATTCGCCCAGCAGCCGATCGCAGCACACGATGACCCGCGTCTGGAAGCGTTCAAGGCAGCGCTGCATGGCGTTATGCTTGATCTCGCCCAGCAAATCGTCAAGGACGGGGAAGGCGCGCAAAAATTTGTCGCCATCCGCGTTGAGGACGCCGAAAATGATTTGGCCGCGCGAAGGATCGCCTTCTCGATCGCCAACTCCCCCCTGGTAAAGACGGCGTTTGCCGGCGAAGACCCGAATTGGGGACGGATCGTGATGGCGGTCGGCAAGTCCAGCGAGGCGGCGGATCGCGACAAGCTGGCGATCTGGTTCGGCGATATCCGCGTTGCCGTCCGGGGAGAAGTCGATCCGGACTATCAAGAAGAGCGCGTGGCGCACTATATGAAGGGCCGGGAACTCGATATCCGCGTTTCGGTGGGAGTCGGAGATGGCGCGGCGACCGTTTGGACCTGCGATCTCACCGAAGGCTATATCGCCATTAACGCCGACTATCGTAGTTGAACCTGTCAAAATGTCGTTGAAGCGCTCATGCGAGAAGTCTGGTGGCGGAGCCGAAGGACTGTAATTCGGCTATTAGTGCGTCGGCAGAAACGTCTTGACCGCCTGAATCCAAAAAACTCTCCAAGGTCTGGCGGAGCGTATCGAGGCGCTCGTAGTAGTCTGCTTCCGGGTCTTCAAGTGTGCGGGTTTCGCTGTTGTCGATCTTGTGCTGAAGGTCCGCCTGTAAATAGGGGAGTTTCAAACCGAGAATTATTCCACACTTTACGTCCTGTCGATTGATTTTCGAAACTTGATATTTCGTTTCGCTGTCATCAATCCATTTATTCATCAGCCGTTCGTGTGCGCTTTCGATTCTCCGGGCGACTTCGCTTTCCTTCTGCAATAAATGCGTTTCAATCTGAGGTTCGAATCGGAACAGCCTCTTCAAGGCGCCTTCGATCCGGTTGTGCTTGATGATCAGTGTTTCAAGAAACTGTTCATCCACGTCATCGAACCCGAGAGTGTCAAGGATCTCGCTGACGTAGCGTCGCCGCGTCTCTTCGACATCCAGAAGAATGGTCGTCTTTCTCTTATCCTCGAGACTTTGTCTCGGCAGCCTTTTCGCAGCAACTTCCGCATATCTCGGCATTGCCGACTTACCGCCCAAATTGCCGAGCTTCGCCTCGCGCGCCCGGACGGCGGAGAGATATTCAAAAAGTTCGGAGCGCACGAGATATTCGCTCGGGTTTGACTCGACATGGGTCACCAGGCCCAAACTGGCGCCGGCCGTCAGGACCTTGCGCACCAGAAGCGCCTGATCGAGTTCGATACCGGAAAGGTCCACGCTGGCTATATAATCCGGCGTCGCCTGCCCCGCCCTCGGATCCATGACATTCATGACCAGCTCCGCGGCATATGCCTTATCCGGCAGTAGCGCATTGTCGACAATCTCATGAAGCTGAGAAATCGACCGGTTTCGGGCGCGCGGGCTTTCGGCGAGTGGCGAAACCACGGCGTTGGCGCCAAACAGGCCGGACATGAATACCAACCCGTCAATGGCGATGGCGATGGCCAGCGCCAAATAAGAAAGCCGGTTGCCGTCGGCGAACGCATTCCACGTCACGACGAACCGGTGCGCCTTGTCATCGCGGTTGAGGGCGATGCGATTAAAGGCAGTCCGAGTGCCTTGCGTCTCCGATCCGGTAAGTCCCGAGGCGATCAGGCATTGCTGGCCGAATCCGAGCACGACGTCGGTGCCGCCGGCGGGGATTTTGGCACTGGTA
>CAYWBS010000374.1:0-4148 GCA_964456215.1 uncultured Hyphomicrobiaceae bacterium | reverse complement strand
TCACCTATGACGAGCTTAATGAGGTTCTGCCGTCCGAGGAGGTTTCCTCGGAGAAGATCGAAGATACGATGTCCATGCTCTCCGACATGGGGATAAACGTCGTCGAGGCGGATGAGGTTGAGGACAACGAAGAGGCGAGCGAGGAAAGCCCGCCGGCGGTCATCAGCCAGGTTCCCGCCAAGACCGGACGAACGAGCGAGCCGACCGAGCGAACGGACGATCCGGTGCGCATGTATCTGCGCGAAATGGGTTCCGTCGAGCTTCTCTCCCGCGAAGGCGAAATCGCCATTGCCAAACGCATCGAGGCCGGCCGCGAGGCGATGATTGCCGGTCTCTGCGAGAGTCCGCTGACCTTCCAGGCCGTCATCATTTGGCGTGACGAGCTCAATGAAGGCAAGATCCTGTTGCGGGATATCATCGATCTGGAGGCGACCTATGCCGGTCCCGATGCGCGGGCTCCGGAGCCGGAACTGCCGGCTGCCACGGAGGGGCAGGACGGTCCGGCGAAGTCGGCCAATGGAGCAAGCGACGGTCTAGCCGACAAGCAAAGCGGCGAGGACGGCGAAAGCGGCGAAGGAGAGGGCGAAGACAGCGACGAGGACGACGATGACGATCTCGAAAACAGCATTTCGCTGGCGGCCATGGAGGCGGAACTCAAGCCGAAGGTTCTTGAGACTTTCGATAACATTGCCTCTAACTACAAGAAACTCAGGCGGCTGCAGGATCAGCTGGTCGAGAAGAAACTGCAGAACGATTCGCTCACATCGGCACAGCAGCGCCGATACAAGAAGCTCAAGGAAGAGATTGTCAACGACGTCAAGAGCCTGTCGCTGAACAACAATCGAATTGAAGCGCTCGTCGAGCAACTCTATTCAATCAATAGACGGCTGATCGGTTTCGAAGGCCGGATGATGCGCCTTGCGGACAGCTATGGCGTATCGCGCATGGAATTCCTTGATGAATATCAGACGAACGAACTCGATCCCAATTGGCTCAGGCGTATCGTCAGGCTCACCTCCAAGGGCTGGAAGGAATTCGTCAAGAACGAGCGCAAGACGATCAAGGATATCCGCGGCGCAATCCAGAACCTCGCCACCGAGACTGGTCTCGAAATCTCGGAGTTCCGGCGCATCGTCCGCATTGTGCAAAAAGGCGAGCGCGAAGCGGGCGTCGCCAAGAAGGAGATGGTGGAGGCCAATCTCAGGCTCGTCATCTCGATCGCCAAGAAATATACAAATCGCGGATTGCAGTTCCTGGATTTGATCCAGGAGGGCAATATCGGCCTGATGAAGGCGGTCGACAAGTTCGAGTACCGCCGGGGCTACAAATTCTCGACCTACGCCACGTGGTGGATTCGCCAGGCGATTACCCGCTCGATCGCGGACCAGGCGCGGACGATCCGCATCCCGGTCCATATGATCGAGACGATCAACAAGATCGTGCGCACTTCCCGGCAGATGCTCCATGAGATCGGCCGCGAGCCGACGCCGGAAGAGCTGGCGGATAAGCTGGCCATGCCTCTCGAGAAGGTGCGCAAGGTTCTGAAAATCGCCAAGGAGCCGATCTCGCTCGAAACGCCGATCGGCGACGAGGAAGATTCCCATCTCGGTGATTTTATCGAGGACAAGAACGCGGTGCTGCCCATCGACGCCGCGATCCAGTCCAATCTGCGCGAAACGACGACGCGCGTATTGGCGTCTCTGACACCGCGCGAGGAGCGGGTGCTCAGGATGCGCTTCGGCATCGGCATGAACACGGACCACACGCTCGAAGAGGTCGGCCAGCAATTCTCGGTCACCCGCGAGCGCATCCGGCAAATCGAGGCCAAGGCACTCCGGAAGCTCAAACATCCCTCAAGGTCGCGGAAGCTCAGGAGTTTCCTGGATAATTAGATCCGGCTTCCCGGCACCGCTCCCGGGAGGCAAACGCGGACGCCAATCGATCCAAGCCCGCGCTTTTGGTCGGCCAGCGGTGACGTCTCTCAGTTCCCTGTAGGGCGCAAGTGCGAAGCGTATTGCGACGTTAAGAGCCTCGAATGGCGCATTGCGCTCGCGCACATGCGCCCTACGGTTCCCGCGTTTTCTCGTGATGTCCTATTGGATTGCACAAGCCGTGCGCTCATGACGTGCCGCACGCTTTAGCGCTCTTCGATGTGCCCCGTCCGCCCAGCCTTTATCGCGCTTCGACTCTGGTAAAACTATCGCGATAGCTTGGGAACCAGAATTTGCAATAATCGGAACGCTGCTGAGCAGAGATCAAGGGGAGCGCCTTGCCGGCGTCCGCGGGTTCGCCTTTCGGCAGGATAGCCTTATGGCTGTCCGGTTCGGGCTTGTCGGCGTCCGCGCCGCGGGTGCGGCCATCGGTCGATTTGATGCTGTTCTCCGTTTCAAGTTTCCGCCGAGTCAGTTTGAGGACGCGCTCGGCGCTTTCCCGGGACCTTATCTCCGCTTCCAGCTCAGCCTTTACGATCTTTAAGGCGCGTTCCGCGTTTTCCCGCGCCATGCGTTCCTTTTCGAGGTCGACAGTCTGCTTTTCGAGGGCCTTTTTGAGGTTCTGCAGACTATTCTCGACGTTCTTTCGCGCGTCCTGCCCCTTGACGAGATCCTCCTTCACCGCGGCCAGAGCGATTTCGGCGCTTTCCTGAGCGTTCCGGGAAATGTCAAGCTGCTCCGACGTGGTTCGCAATTTGCGTTGCGCAGCCTCCCTGGCAATGCGCTCGTCGGCGAGTGACCTGCTCGACCCCTCAAGGACACATTCGGCGATGATCTTTGCGCTAGCGCGGCCCGCGGCGGTGCTGGTCGATTGCGTATCCGTCTGGTTCGGTGTCCCGCCCGCCTTTTCCAGAAGCGCCAGCTTGGAAGAAAGGCTCTTGAGCGCCTTTTCGGCGATTTCGCGGCCGCTGCGTTCGCTTTCGAGATCCTTGGTCGCTCTCAGCAACGCGTCTTCGCCATTGCGCATCGCATTGCGGTCGCTGGTCAGTTGCTCGTTGGCGTTCCTCAAGGAGTCCTCGGCCGTTTTTCTGGCACTGCGTTCCCGTTCGAGCTCCAACAGGACGCTCCTCAGCGTACGCTCGATGTTCGCTCTCTTGCTGCGCTCCTCGACGAGCTTCTCGCTATTGTACTTGGCGATGCTTTCGGCGGTCTCGCGGGAGCTGACGAGCATCCGCGACTCAATGCGCGCTTGACCGAGTTCGAGATAGAGCCACCCGGAACCGATCGCCGCAACAAATATGATCACGGATAGCACTATGAGAAGAATCACGCGGTGCATTCCGCCTCTCCTACTCAACCGCAACTTGGAGTCTCATCGAGATTATCGCATATTATGGGGAAATCCCGCAAATTATAAAGTCCGATGGGAAGTCTCGATTAATCGGGCGGCAAAAGCTTTCGGCGCACTTGCAAGAATGTCACACCAAGTAGGACGCGTTAAAACGCGTTTCTTGTCACCGGCCGGGCAATTTAATCTTGTTTTCTTGAGGGGTGTTCTTGCCTGAGCCGTGACGTCGCAGCGAGCGGGCGGCGGCAAACCATCGAGCGTCTGTCAAGCCGTTTGCGGGAATGCAAAAAAACGTGATCCCGCATAATTGAACGCCAAGGCCGCAATGGACCCGAAAGCCAGCGCTGCCAATGGCGCATCGACAATGCTCAGGACCAGGGCGGCGCTGAAAACCAGATAGTTGATCGACGCTCCGATGCCGTTCACCAGAAGAAAGCGGCTCCATTCCCGGAGCCGCCGCCCATCCCTGGATCGGAAAGTCCAGGCTCGGTGCAGCGCCCAGCAGGCTGTGACCGCCGCCAAAATCGACATCAGGCGGGCAAGGAACGGATTGAGGCCCATGGCGTCGACAAGCAAAATCAAGAGGGCGGCGTCGATCAAGAAGCCGGTCGCGCCGATGATGCAGAAACGGGCAAGACGGGTCGTCTCGGCAAGCGTTTGCGCGGTCATGCTTGTGACTGCTCCGCGACGGCTTTGAATTCGAGAAAGCGCATGCGCTTCAGCTCGCGCCGGCCCTGGCTCACCGAGTTGAGAATGATCCCGCAGGCGGCGCACAAAAAGGAGAGCTGCATAAGATCCATGGCCAGGATCGCCGTCGGCAGGCGCGGCACCTGGCCGGTTTGCAGATAGGTATAGAAAAGCGGAACGCA
>CAYWBS010000373.1:0-4151 GCA_964456215.1 uncultured Hyphomicrobiaceae bacterium | reverse complement strand
TTTCTTCGATCCATCGTCCTTAGAGGGCATGGGATTATTGGATATGCGCATGATCCTTGCCGCGGCCACGGTTGGACTTGGCGGCGTGTTGCGCGGCTTCACCGGTTTTGGCGCCGCGCTTGTTATCGTTCCGGTTCTCAGCATCATCTTCACGCCGCGCGAAGGCGTGGCGATGCACACCATCATGGAATTGCCGGGGGTATTGCTGCTGCTTCCAACCGCCGTCCGCCACGCGCATGGCCCGACTGTCGTGCCAATCATCATCGCGTTAGTGGTTTCGATTCCACTGGGTGTCGCGCTGCTCGTCTCTATCAACCCGGACATAATGCGGATCGTCATCTCGGTGACGGTGCTTATCATGGTCACCCTGTTGGCGACCAACTGGCGCTATTCGGGGCCGATCCAGCTCCCGGTTTCACTGGCCGCCGGTGTGAGCGGAGGATTGATACATGGCTCGACGGGCGTCGGCGGACCGGCGATCGTCGCGCTGCTTATGGCCCGCGATGACGTCACGGATACAACCCGTGCGAATATCATCGCCATGATGGGCTCCTTGATCGTTGTCGGATTGCCGATATTTTGGGCCTACGGATTGTTGACGCCGAGGGTGCTGTTTGTCGGGACCATTGCAGCGCCCATATATTTCGCCTCAATCTATGTCGGATCTCGCTATTATGCAGGGCGTGGCAAGGTTTTCTACCGCCGGGTGTCGTTAACGATGCTTGCTGTCATCGCCCTGGCAACACTCGCCGCAGCGCTTCCGAAATAGGCTCTCGTTCCCCGTAAATGGAATATTCAGCCGATTTGCAAAAGATCGTGATCTTCGTCCGCCTCCTTGCCGCGCGCGCCTTCAACAGGAGTAAACGTCGCGGTTTGCAGCTTAGCCGCCGCCGCGCGCAGAACCGGCGCGTGTTCCAGGGCCTTCTCCACGCTCATTCGCGCTTCTGGCGCCGATATCGCCAATCCGGCGCGCATCGCACCAGACGGATCGAACACCGGAACGGCAATACAAACAACCCCGGACATGAATTCCTGATTGTCGATGCTGATCCCGGCTTTGCGAATTTCCGTAAGATTTCTGCGCAACTTGCCTTCGTCGATGATTGTCGAGTCGGTGTATTTCGTCAAACGGACTGTCTTCAGCAAGGAACCAAGCGATTTGCGGGGCAGCATGCTGAGAAACAGCTTGCCGATCGCCGTACAATGCAAGGGGACGCGGCTGCCGGGCTCAAAGCGCAGCCCGAGCGGCCATTCCGCCTCGACACGGTCGAGATAAACCAGCTCGCCTCGATCCATAATTCCGACATTGCAGGTTTCACCCGTCTTCTCCACAACCCAGTTGAGTATTCCGTGCCGATTGGGTCGCTGAGCGGCGGCAAGTAGAACCTTAAGCGCCAAGTCGATAAGCCGCTGGCTTTCGACAAACCGCCGTCCTCCGAATTCGCGTTCCAAAAACCCGAATTCCTCCAGAAAACTCGCGATCCGGTACGTAGTCGGTTTTGACATATTAAGAATAGTCGCAAGTCGCGTCACTGAGACCGGGCTCGACTCGTCTACAATCTTTTCCAAAATCCGCAAGGCTTTCAATATGCTTCCGGCACCCGCGGGGACACCGTCCTTAGAGGTATCCCTGATGGAAGAGCCCTCATTCGGAGCGCTATCCTTTGTCCGGTATTTTTCTGGACGCAGACGTCTCTGCTCAGGGCCGTCTGGAGCAATCGATTTTGATTTCATGTCCGACCTTCCTTAATCCGGTGACCAGCATAAGCCAAAAAGTGTCATTCAACCAAATTCTGCCAGGCCCGATGCGCCACAGAATCGACTCGGAATTCGTTGAAGGGGCTCTAGGCTTTCAAATCGCCAGGCTCTACCGGAAGCGATACGACTTGCCCTCGGGCGGCTGACAGGTCCATGGCCATGGTCAACATCAAGTTGGAGTGCGCCTCGGCGGCCGTCGCATGGGGCGTTTCCAGCCCGGTGTGGATGCGGGCAAACCATTCATTGGTTTCCTCGCGCATCGGCCCCCACAATTGGTCCTTGTAGATATCACCGGGCGGATAGCTGGTCAGGAATTCGACCTGCCGGCCGGTTCCCGGCGTGAAACCTTCCGGCGCGTAGCCGGCCCCCTGCGGACGTTCGCTGGCCATAACCAAATCGCGGTGGGTGTCCTCTATGTCGATAACGCCCTCCGTGCCGACGATGCCGATCTCCAGCCCATAGACCGAGCCCGGCCAGACGATCGGCAATGCCCAACTGATGTTCATCGACCAGATGGCGCCATCGTCCATAGTGAAGACGCCGAAGGTGGCATCCTTGGTGCCATAGCCGGCGAGTGCCGCGTCAATCGACTGCGCGTAGATCGACACCGGTCTCTTACCCTCCATCAGCCACATGCACATGTCGAGACTGTGCGTACCGGAAACGACCATCGGAGTTAGATTCTTGCGCTGGTTGGTCCGCCGGGTAGTAGCGATGGGAACCATCCTGTTCATGAAGGCCCGGGTCACGACCGAGGTCACGTGGCCGATATCGCCATTTCTGAGCCGTTCCTTGACCGTCAAGAAGCGGCGCCGGAAGCGCTGCGTGTAGCCGACGACGGCATCGACGCCGTTATCGGTGATGGCGTTCAGAACGGAAAGCGATTCGTCAGCCTCGGTCGCCAGGGGCTTTTCGATGAACAGGTCATGGCCGAGCGAGGCCGCGAGGATGGCCGGTCCCGCATGGTGGTTCTCGTCGGTGGCGATAATGGTCGCGTTGACCTCGGGGCGCCGTATCAGCTCCTCGTAGTCGGTGGTGAACAAATCGGCGCCGACATCCTTGGCGAGCTTGCGTCCCAGATCCTCGTTGATGTCGCAGAGCCCGATCCAACCAATGCCCGGATACTGACTGGCCAGCTTCGCCCGGATGCGGCCGATGACGCCACAACCGATGACCGCGAGGCCGATTTCCTTTTTCTTCATGGATTTGGTCTTGTCTGTTTCGTGGTTATTTTCCGCGGCGGAATATGCCGTCGTAGAAGGTGTATGAGATGATCAGGATGAGCACTATGCTGATTGGCTGCAGCATGTACCAGATCGATCTGTCGGCGACCACCAGCAATGCGCGGCGCAGGTTCTCGTCGGCGAGCGGCCCAAGAATAATGGCCAGCACCATGGGGGCAAGCGGGTAGCCGAAGCGGTACAGCAAATATCCGACGAGCCCGGCGCCAAGCGTGACGTAGACATCAAAAAAATTCAGCCTGACCGCGTAAGCTCCAATTACGCAGATCGGAATGATCAGCGGCATAAGCAGGCCGCGCGGCAGGCTGAACAGCTTGACGCACGGCTTCACCAGCACGATGGCCATGCCGTACATCAGGAAATTGGCGACGATCAGGGCAACGTAGATGAAATAGATCAGGCCCGGGTTCTCGGTCTGGATCGTGGGCCCGACGACGACATGCTTCAGTTCGAGGGCTGCCAGGATGGCCGCGGCAGGCGCATTGCCGGGGATGCCGAGCGTCAGGGTCGGCAGCATGGAACCTCCGATGTTGGCATTATTGGCGACCTCGGCGCAGACGATGGCATCGTAGCTTCCCTTGCCCCATTTCTTGCGCTCCTCCGGCGTGGCGCGGCGCTCGCCGACATGATAGGCCATGAAAGAGGCGACGTTGGCGCCGGCGCCCGGAATCGCGCCGATAATGGTCCCGATCAGGCCGGAGCGCACCGCCGAGCGTGCATGCCGCCATAGCATGCTGAATGGCGGGATAATGCGCCCGACTTCGGCGGGAATTGTATAGGGGTCTTTTTGCGGCAGCACGCGCAGGATTTCCGTCAGCCCGAACAAACCGATCAGAACCGGGATATAGCTGATGCCGTCTTCCAGGATGTCGAACCCGAACGTGTAGCGCGGAACGCCGTGGATCAAATCAAGACCGACAAAGGAAACCAAGAGCCCGATCCAGCCCGATACCCAGCCTTTCAGCGGCCGGTCGCCGGCCGACATCGTCCCGCAGATGGCGATTCCCCATAGCGCGAGCAGAAACATTTCCCAGGAGCGGAATGACAAGGCCAGCGCCAGGATGGCGGGAATGAAGGAGATCAGGAGCAGGATACCGATCCAATTGCCAAGAAACGATGCGGCGATGGCTGTTCCGAGCGCCAGGCCGCCTT
>CAYWBS010000372.1:0-4157 GCA_964456215.1 uncultured Hyphomicrobiaceae bacterium | reverse complement strand
CCCGAACCAGCCCATGTGGCCGGACGAATATGCGCATCATGGGCTGGATGGGGCGCGCGGATCAGACGACAAAGGTGAAAGGGATGTTCATTCATCCCGAACAGATCGCCGATATCGGGCGGCGTCATCCGGAAGTCTCCAGGCTGCGCCTCGTCGTGACGCGCGAGAACGAGCGGGACCTAATGAGTTTGCTGTGCGCGGCGTCGTCCAGCGACCCCTCCCTTCAAGCGGCCATTGAGCGAACTTTGCAGGAAGTTACCAAGCTGAGCGGCAGGGTGAAAATTGTTGACGACAGCGCATTCCCCAATGACGGTTTGGTCATTGCCGACGAGCGGAGCTATGAAAAGAGATAGCTGTTTCGGCTTGCCGAGGGCCGTCCGGTTGGCGAGAATGCGAGACCAAACCGCGATAGCCCATGGCAGTCCTGACACCTGAAAACCCGGCATTCGAAACAGTGGTGCGGAAAAGTTTCGCCGCCCAGGGGCTGATGGCAACACTCGGCGCCGAACTTGTCCTGGTGGCGCCGGGGCGCGTTATCGTCCGTTGTGCATATTCGAACCGGGTGGCGCAGCAGCACGGCTATTTTCATGGCGGCGTTATTGGCGCGATAGCGGACAGCGCCGGAGGCTATGCGGCTTTGTCCCTGATGCCTGAGAATAGCGAAGTGGTAACGGTCGAGTATAAGATCAATTTCTTGACGCCGCCAAAAGGCGAGTGGCTCGAAGCGCGTGGCGAGGTAGCAAAGGCCGGTAATTCGCTCTTTGTCACAAGGGTCGACGTCCAGGTTCTCACAGCGGACAACGCGATAAACTGCGCAGCAATCCAACAAACCCTCTACAGGATCGATGCAAAGGGCGACGGGGTTGCCGGTTAGAGAGTATTTGACCAGGCCTCTCCCATTCCCCAGCACCTTAGGCGCCGGAGAGGAATATCTTAGGACTCGTCCTTCGTCCCGAATCCGGATCCCGCCACTTTGTAGGCTTCTCTCGGCGGGCTGAATATGTCGAGCACGATGGCCCCATCGGGACCGGCACGCATCGTATGGGGAACGTTTCCAGGCGTGCGCCAAAAATCGCCTTTCCCGACTTCGATTTCCTCGCCTCCCTGGACGCGGACCGCCGAGCCTTCGAGAAGGACGCCCCACTGCTCCTCGGGATGGTGATGCAATTTCCCTTCGGCATTCGGCGCCAGCGTTACAACAGACAACATTGCCTGTTCGCCGGGGAACACCCGCGTCGAAACACCCGGCGCGAGTTCGCGTTTGACACCGCTTTCCGTATCGTTGAGATTGAAAAACTGAGACCGGGCGCTCTCCATGTTCATCCTCCGAAGCTCTGGTCCAAGTATAATGAGTTACAAAGAGCAAAAGTCGTCGATAAGTCGGACAATTTCAAGCGCGAAGGGATCAATAGTGCATTATATCCTGTGGTCGATGGTTTGACTCGTGGATGAGCCGTTATGCCCTGTCCTGAACGAACGGCGCCAGATCAAGCAACGGCAATATTCCGGGAGAAGGAATGCGGATTTTTGTCACGGGCACAGACACGGACGTCGGTAAGACGGTGGTCTGCGCTTGGCTGATGCTGCACTTGAAGGCCTCCTATTGGAAACCGCTGCAAGCGGGCCTTACGGAGGAAACGGACAGCGAGAAAATCCGACGGTTGACGGAATGCGGCGTGGACGGGATTTTCCCGCCTGCCTATCAGCTTCCCGAACCGCTATCGCCCCATGAGGCTGCGCGACGGGCCGGGGTGGCAATCGATATGGCCCGGTTTATGCCGCCCCAAACAGATGGACCGTTGGTTGCGGAGGGGGCGGGCGGTGTCATGGTGCCGCTTAACGACCAGGCTTTCATGATTGATTTGATGGAGTCTCTCGGGTTCCCTGTTGTGCTCGTTTGCCGAAGCGGCCTTGGGACGATCAATCATACATTGTTGTCGCTCGCGGCGCTCAGAGGTCGCGATATTCCGCTGGCGGGGGTGGTGATGGACGGTCCGCTAAATCCCCACAACCGCAAGGCAATAGAGGAGTTTGGCAACGTCACGGTGCTCGCGGAAATTCCTCCACTCGCTCCCTTGAACCGCCAATCGCTTCAGGCCATTCAGCCGCGGCGCAAGCTCCGGCAATTCTTCAAATGACCACGAGAAAAACGTTCGACGTCGATCAAATTATTGATCGCGACCGGCGTCATGTCTGGCACCCTTACACGCAGCATGGTGTTGAACCTGACCCAATTCCCATTCTGCGCGCAAAGAACGCCTCGCTTTTTGACGCAGACGGGCAGGAAATTCTCGATCTGATTTCGTCCTGGTGGACCACTGTCCATGGCCATTCCCATAGAGCATTAAACGACGTCCTGGCGGAGCAATCGCGGTCACTCCCACATGTCATGTTCGCAGGCTTTACGCATTCGCCCGCGGTTGAGCTTGCCGAAGCGCTTGCGAACATTCTTCCCGGCGGGCTCGAAAGAGTGTTTTTTTCCGACAACGGCTCTACGGCGGTCGAGATCGCCCTGAAGCTTGCGTATCAATTCTGGCGGAACGAGGGGGAGAAGGACCGCAATATTTTTCTTGCATTTGATGGCGGCTACCATGGCGAAACGCTTGGCGCCATGTCCGTCGGGCGGGCGAGCGGTTTCTTCAAGCTATTTGAGGATCTGATGTGCGTCGTGAAGATCGCGCCGTTTGCGGAAACCTGGGAGGGCGATGACGGTGTCGGGATGCGCGAAGCGGCCGCGCTTGAGGCGTTTGCCGCAATAATAGAACAAGAGCAGGGTCGGATAGCTGCACTCATCGTCGAGCCGATGATGCAGGGGGCCGGAGGTATTCGCTTTTGCCGGCCGGATTTTCTCCGCGCTCTCTGCGAGATGGCGCGGGAAGAGAATATTCTGCTTATTTTCGATGAAGTTGCGACGGGTTTCGGGCGCACCGGAAAAATGTTCGCCTGCGAGCATGCCGGTGTCACGCCGGACATTATCTGCCTCGCCAAGGGACTAACGGGAGGCTATCTTCCGCTAGCGGTCACGGTCGCTGGCAAGCGGATCTATGAAGCGTTTTTGGGCGAAAGCTTTGACAAGGCTCTCGCCCATGGACACACATTTACCGCCAATCCGTTGGCATGCGCCGTCGCGCTTCGCTCCCTTGCTTTGTTCCAAGAAGAAAAAACTCTTGAGCGGATCCGGGCGATAGAACGCTTGCACCGATCTGTCCTGCCGGATCTTTCCCGACACGGAGAAGTCACCCGCGCCCGGCTGCTCGGAACCGTTCTCGCATTCAATCTGGCCGTTGAAGGTAGGGCCTATAAATCCGGCGCAAGCCTTTTTCTCAAGGATTGGTATTTGGCGCACGGCTTAAATATTCGCCCTCTTGGTCCCGTCGTCTATCTCATGCCGCCGTATTGCATAACGGCAGCGGAATTGGAACGGGCCTATGATGGGCTTTTTCAAGGGCTTAACGCACTGGCATCGGCACGCTGAGCCTGTTCACCGCATCTTCGGTGCCAGTCGCGAAACACAACGATAAGCTTCTGCACATCTTCGTCAGTATGGGCCGCCGTAAATGTGATCCGCAACCGCGCCGTATCTTTCGGCACCGTCGGCGGGCGTATCGGGGTCGACCATAAACCCGCCTCACGGAGGAAGGTGCTTAATGCGCTGGCGGCATCGGCGGGTCCGAGGATCACTGGAACGATCTGCGTTGTCGAACTCCCGGTGTCGAAACCGAGAGATCGGACTTCCGCACGGAACGTTTCGGCGCGCCGCGCCACCAAGGCCCGCTGGTCATCGAGATCGGGCACAAGATCAAGAGCAGCATCGATGGCGCCTAGTACCGACGGCGGCAAAGCGGTCGAGTAAATGAGCCCCCCGCACCTGTTCACCAGATAGTGCCGCACGGCTTCAGAGCACGCGACATAGGCACCGAATCCGCCAAGCGCCTTGGAAAACGTGCCGATGATGATATCGGCATCGCCGGCGAGGCCGGATCCTCTGTCGCCGAGAATTCCGGTAGCATGGGCATCGTCGCAAATGACCGTACAGTCGTAATCGGCCGCCAGCCTCATGATTTCATCGACAGGAGCGACATCGCCATCCATGCTAAAAACCGTTTCCGTCAAAATGAACCTCGGCTGATCTTCACGACTGTGTTCGTCAAGCAGGG
>CAYWBS010000371.1:0-4173 GCA_964456215.1 uncultured Hyphomicrobiaceae bacterium | reverse complement strand
GGTGGATCTTGCGATGACAAATTTGTTTGATAGCAGCTTCATCATTTTCTTCGTCATCCCCCGGCTCGACCGGGGGACCCAGTATCCTCCGAGACCCGGATAAACACTGGCCGCGCGCCGTTTACTGGGTTGCCCGGTTAAACCGGGCAATGACAGGTAAGGACCAGAGCGCATGAGCGTAAGCTTAAAGCTCCCTTTAAACCTCCAGGAGCCGGGGAACGCTAAAGAGCAAGACTAAGCCGGCAAGACATGCGGATGGACCCATGAATAAATCGCTTAGAAACAGGACGCGCCGCAAGGCCGGCCCGGACAAGCCCTGGCTCATTCGCACCTATGCGGGTCATTCGACGGCGGAAGAGTCGAACGCGCTCTACCGGAGCAATCTCGAAAAGGGCCAGACCGGGCTCTCCATCGCCTTCGATCTGCCGACCCAGACGGGCTACGACCCGGACCATCCGCTGGCGCGCGGCGAAGTCGGCAAGGTCGGCGTTCCGATCTCCCATCTCGGCGACATGACGGCGCTCCTTGAAGGCATTCCCCTTCAGGCGATGAACACCTCGATGACCATCAATGCCACGGCGCCGTGGCTGCTGGCCCTCTATATCGCCGTCGCCGACGCCCAGGGCGCCGAGCGCAAGGCGCTGACCGGAACGGTGCAGAACGACATCGTCAAGGAATATCTCTCCCGCGGCACCTATGCCTTTCCGCCGGACCCCTCGATGCGGCTCATCAGCGACGTCATCCGCTATATCTATAAAGAGATTCCGAAATGGAATCCGATCAATGTCTGCTCCTACCATCTGCAGGAGGCGGGCGCGACGCCGGTCCAGGAGCTCGCCTATACGCTGGCGACGGCGATCGCCGTTCTCGACCGCGTCAGGGCCGATGGCGGCGTGGCGGATGAGGATTTTCCGATGGTCGTCGGCCGGATCAGTTTTTTCGTCAATGCCGGGCTGCGTTTCATCACCGAGATGTGCAAGATGCGCGCCTTTGTCGATCTCTGGGACGAGATCTGCGCGACGCGCTATGGCGTCGAGGACCCGAAATTCCGCCGCTTCCGCTATGGCGTGCAGGTAAACTCGCTCGGCCTCACCGAACAGCAGCCGGAGAACAATGTCTACCGCATCCTCCTCGAAATGCTGGCGGTGGTGCTGTCGAAGAAGGCGCGCGCCCGCGCCGTGCAGCTTCCGGCCTGGAACGAGGCGCTGGGCCTGCCCCGGCCCTTTGACCAGCAATGGTCGCTCAGATTGCAGCAGATCGTCGCCTATGAGACCGACCTCTTGGAATACGCCGATATTTTCGACGGCTCGAAAGAGATTGACAGGAAAGTCGAGGCGCTGAAGGAAGCGGCGCGCGAGGAGCTCGCCAATATCGAGGCCATGGGCGGTGCCATCGCCGCCGTCGACAGCGGCTACATGAAGGCGGCGCTGGTTCTCAGCAATACCGAGCGCCTCCGCGCCATCGAGTCCGGCGAAAAAGTGGTGGTCGGCGTCAACCGCTGGACCGAGTCGGAACCGTCACCGCTCGCGGGCAAGGTGGCCGAAACCATTCTCACGGTCTCCGACCATGTCGAGGCGGAGCAGATCGCCCGGCTCAAAGCCTGGCGCGACAAACGCGACCGCAAGGAGGCCGAGAAGGCGCTGAAGGATCTCAAGGCCGCCGCTCAGGAGGACCGCAACATCATGCCGCCGTCGATCGCCTGCGCCAGGGCCGGGGTCACCACCGGCGAATGGGGGGCGACGCTCCGCGAAGTCTTCGGCGAATACCGTGCGCCCACGGGTCTTTCCGCCGGCGGGCCGCGCGATGAAACGGCGCTCAGGGAACTCCGAGAAGCCGTCCGCCTGCTTTCGGAGCGTCTCGGCCGGCCGGTGACCTTCCTGATCGGCAAGCCGGGGCTCGACGGTCATTCCAATGGCGCCGAGCAGATAGCGGTCCGCGCCCGCGACATCGGCATGGAAACCGTCTACGAGGGCATCCGTTTAACTCCCGAGGAGATCGTCGCGGCGGCCAGGGAAAACGACGTCCATATCGTCGGCCTCTCCATCCTCTCCGGTTCCCACGTGCCGCTGGTGCAGGACATCATGGCCCGCATGCGCCGCGCCGGCCTCGACCATATTCCGGTCATCGTCGGCGGCATCATCCCCGCCGAAGACGAAAACATCCTCCGCCAATGCGGCATCGCCCGCATCTATACGCCCAAGGACTTTCAGCTCAACGACATCATGGGCGAGATCGTGGAACTGGTGGGGAAGGCGCCCGCTAGGGAGCCCGTGCAGGCCTGAGGCGGATGATTGTTCGTTGGCCGCCGGCACGCCCAAAACCGTCATCCCGGAAAATATGCCGGTCCCGGCGGTGCAATTACGAACTGCGCCCGGAATGCTCATACCAGTATGAGTTCGTGTGCGAACCGGTCTCAATGGTGCATGAACAGCGCTGTATGTTGTAGATGAGATCGGCCATGCGGATACATTCGATTAATGGCCGTGTGAGGTTTGCGTTTTTATTCCAGGATGATGTCGAGAAGACTATACACTGGAACCGAACGCAGAAGCCCCTTGAGAGAAGCCTCTCCGAGCGGCTCAACCTCAACCATCGAGCAAACGTTGGCATAGACCTTCTGATCGATCAGGATTTGCCCTCCTTGGGCGAGGTCGCATAGCCGCGAGGCGAGGTTCGGCACGTTGCCGATCGCCGCGTAGTCGAACCTTCCCTCGAAGCCGATACGGCCGAGCGTCGCAAAACCCTGCGCGATGCCCACGCCGAAGTCGAGCGCATGGCCCTTTTGCTGCCACTCCTGCTTTAGTTCGGCTATGCGCGTGCGCATGGCGTCCGCCATCCTTACTGCACGGATCGCTGGATCGGGGCAGGGCAACGGGTCATTAAAAAGCACCATGAGCCCATCACCGACAAAGCGTTCGAGAGTGCCCTCGAAGTGGTAGATCAGCTCGCCGAGCGCGGCGTGATATTCCGTGAGTACACGCATGACCTCTTCCGGCTCGGCGCTGTCGGCGAACGGCGTAAAGCCGCGCAAGTCGCAGAACACAACGGTGATCTCGCGCCTGTGGCTCTTGAGCATCTCCTCGCCGCCGGACGATTCGATGATCCCGGCGATCTGCGGCGACAAGAACCGTTTGAGTCGGCCGAGCCGGTCGGCCTTCGATACGGATTCTTTCAAATCGGCCGCCATGCGGTTGATCTGCCCGGCCAGCAACTCGATCTCATCATTGGTACTGATGTCGATCGGCGTGTCGAAGTCGCCATGACCGATGCGGGACGCCTGCTGCTGGAGAGCCCGGATAGGTCTGACCATGCGGCGCGCCAGCAACAGGCTTGCGATCAGGGCGACGACGAGGCCGGCGAAAAGAAGTATGCCGGTCCGCCAGAGCGAGGCGTAGAGCGGCGCGAACGCCTCATCCAGCGGAAGCTCGGTGAAGACAAACCAACCCTGCCGGCTGATCGGAGCATAGGCAGTCAGCACCCGGCGGCCGTCAGCATCGCGCGCGACCGCATCCGCCAGTGGCGCTCCGGCGAGCGCGGCGAGCACCTGCGTCAGGCCGTTCAGGCGGGTGTTGCGCAGTACCAGGCTGATGTCGGGATGGGCGACGAGCTGGCCGCCGGAATCGACCACATAGGCGTGTCCCGCCTTGCCGATGCGAATGCGCGAGATAACGTCCCAGATGAATTTGAGATTGACCTCGGCGACGACCACGCCGCTGCGGCGAAGGCCGGCTATGGAGACGATCATGTAGGGCTCGGATTCGCGCCGAAAATAGACCGGGCCGAAATAGACCTTCTCGCGAAGCGCCTTAGTGAATCTGGGATAGGAGGAGTAGTCGGCCAGGCTGCCAGACTGATCCATCTTCAGCCGCGAGATCCTGAGGCGCTCCCTTCCAGCAATGTCGAGTTCACTGATCTCGGTGATCGCCGGCGCCTGGCGCAGCAGCTTCAACGCATCTTGACGGCGCGGTTCTGTCACGGTCACGGTGTTGTCGGTCCACCGGGCGCCAAGGGTGAGCCAGCCGAGCTGGCCGACGATCTCGCTGAAGAAGTGCTCGATCCGGGTCGCGGCGGCCGCGGCCGTCTCCCGCTGCAAGCGGACGATCGCGGCCTTGTTGTCCTCGTAGGAGAAATACAGATCGAACAGGCCGCTTACGAGCACAATCCCGGTGACCA
>CAYWBS010000370.1:0-4175 GCA_964456215.1 uncultured Hyphomicrobiaceae bacterium | reverse complement strand
TTTCCGCCAAACGACTTAGCCGCTTGCGCGTCTAAGATCGTGGCGGAAAGCCCTCCCCGCGTTGGGGGAGGGAAAATGTGTTGCTCGTTTTGACATCCCATTAACCCTCCCACCTCGGACTTATCCCCGCTTCTCTCTCCTCCCTTAAACTCCACTGCATCCCTTCCCGTTGGGGCGCGGGCTCGAGACCGTCTCAATCCGTGGGAAGGGCGCGGCGCCTGCGCTGGTAAGCCTAACGGCCTTGCCACCCCGGGCGTGTCGTCCCGGACCCGGAGGCACTACGCCCTCCGCGCCGGAAAGCTACAGCCGCGATCGAGCGGTGAAGATGCCGGGCGAATGTTCGAAAAGACGCCGCGCGCGGGGCGCCGGGAGGTTGCCCTTAAAAAATTCGGATCGCGATCTTTCGGCGCTCCGCGCTGCCCCTTCAGGGGGCGGAACCACATCTCACCACCCGCCCGGGACCCCCGTGCCGGCCTTTCGTGCCGCCTTGTAACGATGAAGGAAAGACGTTCCGGCGTGAGAAAGTCAACCTCGGTCCCGCTGGCGGCCATAGGTTTGAAACTTTTTCAGCACTCGCGCCATCTCCTCGTCATCGAGGAGCTTCGGCTTGCCGATCTCCAGGACCTTCAGATATTGCGCCGCCAGCGTCTCCACCTCGAACGCCAGGTCGAGCGCTGCTTTCAGCGTCGGCCCGGCGGTGATCTGGCCGTGGTTGGCGATGAGGCAGGCATTGCGCGCCTTGATGCCGCGCGCGACATTTTGCGCCAGCTTCTTCGTGCCAAACGTG
Source organism: uncultured Hyphomicrobiaceae bacterium (assembly GCA_964456215.1). Classification (GTDB taxonomy): domain Bacteria; phylum Pseudomonadota; class Alphaproteobacteria; order Rhizobiales; family BFAS01; genus MnTg02. Next base: position 3,388 of record CAYWBS010000370.1, on the reverse strand, counting down.
GCGTAGGGGACGAGCGGGATATCGCTTCCGCCGGCAACGGCCACCATATAGTGGAAGGCCGGGATCGGCTTGTGCGCGCAGGCGAGCGCCGTCGCGTTCAGGGAATGGCAATGGACGATGGCGCCGATCTCGGCGCGGGCGCTGTAGGCGGCGAGATGAAACGGCCATTCGCTCGACGGGTTGAGGCCGCCGTCTGCCGGCACGCCGTCGCCATCCACAACGACGATATCGCCCGGCAGCAGATCGCCATATTCGACGCCCGACGGCGTGATCAGCATGCCGTCCTCCCAGCGCCTGGAGACATTGCCCGAGCGGCCCGGGCTCAGGCCCGCCTCGCTCATCCTGAGCGCGGTGTCGATCACCTCCTGGCGCGCCCAGGCTTCATCTGTCGCGGGATCGGTCATGTGGTTGGGTTCGCGACGGTGATGAGTCGGGTTTTCGGTAATGACCTAAATGACATTTTCTCTTGGCCGCCGCGAGGCGCTGCCCTCCCAGGCGGCGGGGTTGACGGGAAAGCGGGGCTTCTTGCCGTTGAGCGCGCTCATGATCTGGTCCGCGGCCGAGTGCGCCAACCGCGCCGAGGCCTCCACAGTCAGGCCGGCGATGTGCGGCGAGAACAGCACCTTGGGATGGGCGAGCAGGGGATGGCGCGCCGGCAGAGGTTCCGGATAGACGACATCGATGCCGGCGGCGGCGATATGGCCGGAGTCCAGAGCGCGCTTCAGGGCATCGAGATCGATTATTTGTCCGCGCGCGCCATTGACGATGTATGCTCCCTTCGGCAACGCGTTCAGAGCGTCATCGGAAATCATATTGCGGGTCTCGTCATTGAGCTCCGCACAGACGCAAAGGGCCTGCACCTGACCCAGCATGTCCGTCAGGTTCGGAGTCAATTCGACATCCGCTGCTGCCGCCATTCTCGGGTCGACATGCGGATCATAGGCAATCACCCGGCAGCGAAAGGCGAGCTTGAGTTTCCTGGCGAGTTCGGTGCCGATATAGCCGAGCCCGACCAGACCGACCGTCTTGCCTTCAAGCTCCAGAATTTTGAGGCCGGTCCGCTCATTCCACGCCGAGCCATCGCGTGCCGCCCGGTCCCCCCAGGCCAGGTGCTTCATCACCGCCAGAAGCATCATCAGACTGTGCTCCGCGACCGGCGTGCGGCCAAATCCAAGATGGTTGACGACCAGAATGCCGCGCTCCGTCGCCGCCGCCAGATCTATGTTGTCCGTCCCGAAGCCCGAGGTCGAGATCACGGCAAGCGAGCCGCCCTCGTCCATGATATCGGCCGTGACCTTTTCGGGCGTCCTGACCCAGAGCGCCTGGGCATCGCCGATTTCGGCCTTGAGGGCCTTGGGATCGGACGTGTCAACCACCGATACGATAGCACCCGCCTCCTCGAGTAATTGGTGGCCGCGCTGATCGTACATCGGCCGCCATAGGACAACTTTTGGCTTTGCCTGTTTTTGCATGATTGGTCTCAGTGGCTTAGAGCGAAGGCCGAACTCTTTTCACTCTCCGGATAGAGCGATTTCAGTCCTTCGCTGCTTGCTTCGCAAATCCCGCGTTCGGTGACAAGACCCGTTACCAGCCGCGCCGGCGTGATATCGAAAGCGTAATTGGCCGCCCCGCTGCCGGGAGCGGCGATATCCACGGTAACAACGGAGCCGTCGGCGAGCCGGCCATCAATCTTCAAGAGTTCGTCCTGGCTGCGCTCCTCAATGGGAATGTCGAATCCGCTTTCGAGGCTCCAGTCTATCGTCGAATAGGGCAGCGCCACATAGAACGGCACGCCATTGTCCTCTGCCGCCAGCGCTTTTAGATAGGTGCCGATCTTATTGGCTACATCGCCATTGGCGGCCGTCCTGTCGGTGCCGACGAAGCAGACGTCGACCATGCCGTTCTGCATGAGGTGCCCGCCCGTATTGTCGGCGATAATCGTATGCGGCACGCCGTGGGCGCCAAGCTCAAAGGCCGTCAGCGCGGCGCCCTGGTTGCGCGGCCGCGTCTCATCGACCCAGACATGCACATCGATGCCCTGGTCATGTGCCCGATAGACCGGTGACGTCGCCGTCCCCCAGTCGACACAGGCAAGCCAACCGGCATTGCAATGGGTCAATATGTTGACGGCTTCGCCATTCTTGCGCGCGGCATGCTCCTTAATGAGCCTGAGGCCCTGCTCGCCGATTTTCCGATTGGTTTCAATATCGAGCGTCCAAAGCTCCCGCGCGCGGCGATAGGCGGTCTGAACGCGCTCCGGAGGAGCGATACCGCGCAAGGCGTCATTCATCTCTCTGAGCGCCCAGCGCAGATTGACGGCCGTCGGCCGTTGCCTTGACAGAATTTCAATGGCCGAATCCAAAGCCCTATCAGATGGATCGTCCCTAAGCGCCAGGCAGACACCGTAGGCAGCCGTGACGCCGATGAGCGGCGCGCCGCGCACCTGCATGGACCGGATTGCCCGCGCGGCCTCCTCGACGCCCGTTAAGCGAACGAGCTCGAACTTATGCGGCAGCTTCGTCTGATCGATAATCTCAACGGACCAGCCATCATCCACAACGCGGATCATATTGTAATGTTTGCCGCCGATTTTCATTTTTTTCGCATATCTTGATTCTCAGACCTCCCGGGAACAAATCGAAGAGGGCGCCGGTCAAACGGCTCAATCGCCTTCGAACTCGACCAGGGTGTGAACCTTGACGCCTTTTTCCCTCAGTTTCTTCGAACCGCCAAGATCAGGCAAATCGATAATAAAACAAGCGGCAATGAGATCGGCTCCGGATCGGCGGATAAGTTCGAGCGCGGCCTCAGCGGTGCCGCCGGTGGCGATGAGATCGTCGACAAGAAGCACCTTGTCTCCTGAATTGATAGCATCAGCGTGAATTTCGACGGTATCGACGCCATATTCAAGCGTATAGTCCTGGCCGATGGTTTTCGCCGGCAGCTTGCCCTTTTTGCGGATCGGCACGAACCCAAGCCCCAATTCATGGGCAATGGCGCCGCCGAGAATAAATCCCCTGGCCTCGATACCTATGACATAGTCGAGTTCGGCACGAAGAAACGGCCATAGAAGTTCGTCGGTTGCCGCCCGGAATCCAAAAGGATTTGCGAATAGCGTCGTAATGTCACGAAACAGAATTCCGGGCTTCGGATAGTCCGGAATGGTGCGGATATAACGCTGCAGATCAAAGCCTTTTCTCAGGTCCATATGCCGCCTCCGTCATGGTCAACAGATTTCCCGATCCTTTGGAGAGCTTCACACAATGTTTGCGATCCGCCCAGAGGCTAACGCCGGCCGTTTCTGCTCACGAGGCAAGCACCCGTCCGGCCACGGCATCGAGTTTGGCAAGAATTTTCGGGTCGCGCGCCTCCGGCGGCGTGATAATGG
>CAYWBS010000369.1:0-4176 GCA_964456215.1 uncultured Hyphomicrobiaceae bacterium | reverse complement strand
TTTGAACGTTTCAAAACGCCCAACAAAATCGACGACGGGCCTTCCGTCTTCAACATAAAGCCGACCATCCATTGGTAACCGGTGCGTTTTCTTTAGGACATAATCTTCAAACGAAGGGACTTTTCGCCTCTGGCCATAACGCTTCCATAAGTAATACGAAACGACCTTGTCCCAAGGGTTCCTTTCAAAACAAAACTTAAAGTAGCTGTCCCAAATATCGCCGCCGACGAGTTCTCTTATTTTACAGGCCGGCATATGTTCATAAAACCACGTTCCCAAATGGTCTGAATGACGGGAAATTAGCTTCCGCATCCATTTCGATTTGGCGTAGTTCCGCGTTAGCAGATCGTCGCTGTAATAATTCCTCGGCCGCCCAGAGGACGCGTTGGAGTCCATTGGCGTAATGACATCGCTCGGACCGCAATGCGGTATGAGCGCCTCCTCGATGGAGCTACCCGCCGTTTTACGAACCTTGATAAATATAAATCGATATTTGTGGCTAATGATCATCGACTGTCCAGATCGATTCAGGTTGCCCAGAGCGAACGGACCAATAGAGTTGATCAGACGTAGATTTGCGCATGCATAGCCAAATCATCGTCATCAATCGGTCTTGCGCATAAAGAGATTTTCGCAACCAAGCCTCAACGGAGTTCGCAAAGATGCGGCACCAGTTTTCCAAATTATGACTTTTCAAACGTCTGTCGATGGCGGGACAGGCAAAAGTTCATCTGATTCGGATTGAGCTCCAATTCAAAAGAGCAGTTTGTCCACCAAATTTGGCGCACAGACAATGACTAGGTGGCAGCCGCACACTTCTAGCGTGCTGGCGGGCTTTAAGGATCGGTTGCTATCGGATTGATTACAGACATTCGATGTTCAAACTTCCGCTTTCCGCCAGCTTTCAGACATTTTGTTCATCATCCTTAGACGGCGACTTTTGTGAAGGTTTTCCGACACCGGGAATGAATCCGGTGCGCCCTTGCAACCCCGCTGGCCGGCATCCGAAAACCTTCACAGATGAGGACGTCTACCGCCGCCCGGCCGACGCGAGCCGCAAATACTATTTCACCGCGATGGAGAACGGACAGAAGATGCGCCGCTACTGGACGAACGCGTGCCGGACCTGCGCGATCAAGGATCAATGCACCACAGGCAAGGAGCGCCGCATCACACGTTGGGAATATGAGCATGTTCTCGAAGCCGTGCGGAAGAGGCTCGACGAGACGCCGCAAGCCATGCGCGTTCGCCGCGAGACGGTCGAGCATTTCTTCGGCACCATGAAAGCGCGGATGGGGGCGACGCACTTGTTGATGAAACGGCTGGCGAACGTGGCAACCGAAATGGCGCTCAGCGTACTCGCCTACAATCTCGCACGGGCGATGAACATCGTCGGCATCGAGCCGCTCACAGCAGCGATCAGGGCGTAGATGTGCACTGCTACGAGAGATCCCGGCACCTACAGATCGCTCAGAGCGGTCGGTGGAAGCGTCAGGGTTGATTCCACACTCAGAGCAGCAAAAATATTCCCAAAAGACCGCTCAAAGGCGCATCGGCAACGGTCCGGAGCGACTTCTCTCTGCCTATAAACGTTTTCACGCAACCAAGACCCAATTCGGAACAAGATGCTGACTGATAGGACCTGTGCAGATACGATCGCAGGTTTTACAAGGACAGCATTTCGATCATCGATTTATCTGTGCTCTATCGTCTCCTCTGCGGATGAGAAGTGGCGGCATTCCTCGTCAATGAAAGTTGCGGCCCTTGGGCAGAACCTTTTCGGTGCGCGCGATGACATTGGCCTTGCGGCGCAAAGCACCGTCGCGATGGTCTTCACGGGGAGGCCTTTTCACCTCATCGGCATTGCCGAGGAAATCCGTCATCTCATGATGATCGGCGCTCAAGACATCAAGCATGGGGCTTTCGTCGCTCAAGCCCCGCGCCACCACATGGATAACGCCCTGCTCGCGTTGCAGCTTGCCGCGCGCGCCTAACAGCCGCGCTGACATGACAATGCGGCGGAAGCGCTCAAAGACCTTGGGCCAGATGATAATATTGGCGACGCCCGTCTCGTCCTCAAGGGTTGCGAAGATGACGCCGCTGGCGCTGCCCGGCCGCTGGCGCACCAGCACGATGCCCGCAACCTTGACGAAACGGTCGACCGGCAGATGCGCCAGATCCTCCGCCCGTGCATATCCCTGCGCTTCAAAATGAGGCCTTAGCAGCCGCATCGGATGGGCCTTCAGGGACATGCGGGTCGCGACATAATCCTGCACCACATGCTCGCCGAGCTTCATCTTTGGTAGGCGCACTTCTCCCTCTTCACCCATGGCTTTGGTCTCAGTGGCAGAAAAGAGCGGCAGCCCGTCCAGCATATCGGCGGGGACGCCTGCCTCAGAAAAGCGCGACAGCGCCCAGAGCGCCTGACGGCGGTCGAGATTAATGGATCGGAAGGCGTCGGCTTCCGCCAGACGTTTCAGCACCTGCGGCGGCAGACGGGTTTTGGCAAGAAAATCATCCATGTCCTTAAAGCCGCCGCTACGACCCGAAACGATGGCCTCCACATGAGCTTCTGAAAAACCCTTGATCTGCCGGAAGCCGAGCCTGAGGGCATGATCCGGCGCGCCGGAATGAACCCTGCTTATATCTTCCAGAATATAATCCCAATCGCTGTGATTGATGTCGACCGGCAGCGCCTTGCCGCCATGATCGCGGAAGTCGCGGACGATCTGGGCCGGCGCATAAAAGCCCATGGGCTGGCTGTTCAAAAGCGCGCAAGAGAAGGCGTCCGGGTAATGGCATTTGAGCCAGCAGGACACATAAACAAGCAGCGCAAAGCTCGCGGCGTGGCTTTCGGGAAAGCCATACTCGCCAAAGCCCTCGATCTGGCGGAAGCAGCGCTCGGCAAACTCCGCGTCATAGCCGCGCGCCGTCATGCCTTCAATCATCTTGGCGGCGAAATTCTGGATGGTGCCGGTCTTGCGGAAGGTGGCCATGGCGCGGCGCAGCTGGTCGGCTTCCGACGGGGTGAAGCCGGCGGCGACAATGGCGATCTTCATGGCCTGCTCCTGAAAGAGCGGCACGCCCAGCGTTTTCTCCAGCACTTGGCGCAGCTCTTCTGTGGGATAATCGACCTTCTCCAGGCCCTGGCGGCGGCGCAGAAAGGGGTGCACCATGTCGCCCTGGATGGGGCCGGGGCGTACAATCGCCACCTCGATGACCAAGTCATAAAAAGTGCGTGGGCGCAGACGTGGCAGCATGGTCATCTGTGCCCGGCTTTCGATCTGGAAGACACCGATTGTGTCGGCCTTGCAGATCATGTCATAGGTGGCCTCATCGTCCTGCGGGATCGAGGCGAGCGAATGTTCGATGCCGTAATGGTCCTTTAAAAGATCAAAGGCCTTGCGCACGCAGGTGAGCATGCCGAGCGCCAGCACATCGATCTTGAGCATGCCGAGCGCATCGAGATCGTCCTTGTCCCATTCGACCATGGTGCGCTCTTCCATGGCGGCATTGGCGATAGGCATGATGGTGTCGAGAGGCCCTCTTGTGATGACAAAGCCGCCGGTGTGCTGGCTCAGATGCCTTGGAAAGCCGATAAGGTCGCGGGTGAGATGCAGGGCATGCTGCAGGGTTTGATCCTCGGGATTGAGCCCGATTTCGCGGACGTGGGTCTCCGCGACGCCATGAGAAGACCAGCCCCACACGGTGCTCGCCAGCGCGCCGATGGCGTCCTGCGACAGGCCGAGCGCCTTGCCCACCTCGCGCACGGCGCTGCGGGCGCGGTAGGTGATGACAGTGGCAGCGATGCCGGCGCGGTCGCGGCCATATTTGTCGTAAATATACTGGATCACCTCCTCGCGCCGCTCATGCTCGAAATCGACATCGATATCGGGCGGTTCGTTGCGCTCCGCCGAGACAAAGCGCTCGAACAGAAGATCGATCTCGACCGGGTCGACGGAGGTGATGCCGAGGCAATAGCAGACAGAAGAATTGGCCGCTGAGCCACGGCCCTGGCAGAGAATGCGTTTTGAGGTCGCAAAGCGCACAATGTCAAAGACGGTGAGGAAATAGCGCGCATAGCCGAGCCCGCTGATGAGCTTCAGTTCATGGGTAAGCGTTTTGCGCACATGCACGGGGATGCCATCCGGATAGCGCACTTTCGCGCCATTCCAG
>CAYWBS010000368.1:0-4181 GCA_964456215.1 uncultured Hyphomicrobiaceae bacterium | reverse complement strand
ATATTCCATCACCGTGCCGGTGCGCGCATATCCGCCTTCTTCGAGGTGTTCGACGAGCCGGTTCATGCCCTGAACGTCGCCGGGCTTGATGCGCAGAATGGACGCGCGCATGGCGTCCCTCGGCGGAACGCGCTGCAATACGGCATTGACCGTGCTCAAGACAAGCAATGGCTGCTTCCGCCGGTCGATCGCAAGCTCGGCGAGCGTTGCGATACGCCGGCTTGCAACTTCGGCGGTCGGAGACACGCGGTCATAGGGAATGCAGTCCCAGGCCGGGAACCTTGCGACCCTCACCTGCGGCGCAAAGAATCTCAAAGACGCGCGTAGCGCCGCAAGACGTTGATCGTCGCGGGCCACATGGAGATGCAGCGGCGCCATGCCCGGCCGGCGCTCCGCGGCGGCGGCAATCAGTTCGCCCAGGACGAGCGAGTCTAGCCCTTCCGGAACGCCGGTCAGAAAAATATGGTCTTCCGCCGCGATCCCGCCCGCCTTCTGCGCATGGGCGATGCTGCTTTCAACGCTCATTGCTCATCCAATAGTTCAGAATTCCCCGCGCGCCGGAGGTAGATACGCCATCAGGTTGCAGCCCGGTGAAACGCGCGAACCCGCTCGACGACTTCCAATATATCCCCTTCCGCGCCATCCGGACCGTAAAACAGCCATTTCTCTACATCGGGGTCCGGCACAGCAAGCAGTTTTTCGAATTTCCCCAGCTCGTCGGCATTCATGGAGGGCAGCGCCGCTTCTGCAAACCTGCCGAGCATCCAGTCCATCTCCTTTGTTCCCCGATGACGGGCGCGGTACAGCGCCCGCCGGCGGCGGATCGCCAAAAGGTTGGAATCGCAGGTCATTTTGTCTCGGGTCAAAATCTGTTCGGATATGCTGGGCGGCGCCCATCGCTGGACAAGATATAATAGTATGATAAGGCTGTGTCAGCCTCGGAGTTTTGCCCGAATAGCTGTAGGGTGCCGAGTCCTCGCGGCAATCCGGCCGGATCAAGTTCAACCAGGGTCATTCAACACCGGCTCGCCCCGCCATGCGGCCAGCAATTCTCAATCCACTTTTTGCCGACGCGGTCAGCCTCGATGGGATCGGACCAAAGCTTGCGGCACTGCTCAAGAAACTCTTCGACCTTCCCGCCGAAAGGCACGGACCGCGCGTCCTCAATTTATTGTGGCATATGCCGGCCGGTGTCATCGACCGCCGCCACCAGCCTAAAATTGCCGGCGCTTTTCCGGGTCAGATCGCGACGCTCTTTGTCCGCATTGTCAGGCACAGGCCGCCACCGGGCCGCGGCCGGGCGCCCTATAAAATTCAATGCGAGGACGAGTCCGGCCGCATCGACCTCATATTCTTCCATGGCGATGAGCGCTATTTGAAAAGAGCGCTGCCACAGGGCGCCGAGCGTTATGTGAGCGGCCGCGTCGAACGCTATGGCGATCAATTGCAGATGGTCCACCCGGATCACATTGTCGATTCGGAGGAATTCGCGACATTGCCATTGACCGAACCCGTTTACCCGTTGACGGCGGGACTTTCCGGCAAGGTTCTCGGCAAGGCCGTTCTGCAGGCCCTTGCCAGAGTCCCGGAACTGCCGGAATGGCAGGACGCGGCCTGGCTCAAAAGACATGGATGGCCGGGCATCAATGGCGCGCTGACGACAATTCACCGGCCGGAGGCGGAAACGGACATTGCGCCGTCCGCGCCGGCCCGCCAGCGTCTCGCCTATGACGAACTCCTCGCCAATCAGCTCGCGCTCGCGATCGTCCGCTCGCGCCTCAGGAAAGAGGCCGGACGCGCCATCAAGGGCGATGGGCGGATCAGAACCAGGATACTTGCCGCCCTGCCCTTTTCGCCAACTGCCACTCAGGAGAACGCGATACGGGAAATCGCCGCCGACATGGCTGCGGCCCATCGGATGTTGCGGCTTTTGCAAGGAGATGTCGGCAGCGGCAAAACGGTGGTCGCCCTCCTGGCGATGGCCATTGCGGTCGAGGCTGGGGCGCAGGCGGCGCTGATGGCCCCGACGGAGGTTCTTGCCCGCCAGCATCTCAAGACCCTTCAGCCCTGGGCGGAACAGGCGGGCATCCGGATCGCCTTGCTGACGGGGCGGGAAAAAGGGCCGACCCGAAGTCAAATCCTGCACCGCCTGTCGTCGGGAGACGTGGATATTCTGGTCGGCACCCACGCCCTGTTCCAGCACGACGTCCAATTCAAGGATCTGGCGCTTGCCGTTATCGACGAACAACACCGGTTTGGCGTTCACCAGAGGCTGGCTCTGCAGGGCAAAAGCGAAGGACACGGCGCCAATGTGCTGGTGATGACCGCGACACCCATCCCGCGCACTCTGCTGCTCACCAATTACGGCGATATGGACGTTTCGAAGCTCACCGAAAAACCGGCCGGGCGGAAGCCGGTCAAGACCGTTGCCGTCCCCACCGACCGGCTGGAGGAAGTCTTAGGCGCGGTCGGACGGGCGATAGCGGAGCAGGCGCAGATTTATTGGGTCTGCCCCCTTGTGGAAGGCTCGCAGAAAGTGGACCTGGCCGCGGCCGAGGAACGCTATGCCCATTTGCAGCAGCGCTTCGGCCCGGCCGTCGGGCTGGTGCACGGACAAATGAAAGGGGCTGACAAAGACAAGGCGATGGCGGATTTTGCCGCCGGCGCGCTTTCAATCCTGGTTTCGACGACCGTTATCGAGGTCGGGGTCGATGTCGCCAACGCCACGGTGATGGTGATCGAGCATGCCGAGCGTTTTGGACTGGCGCAGCTCCACCAGTTGCGGGGCCGCGTCGGGCGGGGTGCTGCGCAATCGACGTGCATTCTGTTTTATCAGCCCAATTTGAACGAAACGGCGCGAGCCCGTCTGGAAATCATGCGGCAAACGGAGGATGGCTTCGTCATCGCCGAGGAGGATCTGCGTCTCAGGGGCGGTGGCGAGATCCTTGGCGCCCGGCAAAGCGGAATTCCCGAATTCCGCCTCGCCAACGTGCCTGGATTTGAGGAACTTTTGAATGCCGCCCGGGACGATGCGAGACTGATCCTCAACCGGGATCCGGCATTTTCCTCCACGCGCGGCAAAGCCCTTCGGCTTCTCCTTTATCTCTTCGAGCGGGAGGACGCGATCCGGCTGTTTCAGGCCTGAGCCGACAGCCCTTTGCCGGATGGCCCGCTCCGCAGGACTCGAACCTGCAACCTTCGGGTTCGAAGCCCGATGCTCTATCCAATTGAGCTAGGAGCGGAAGCAGGGTCAGCTATAGGGCAAAACCTGACGGCAGTTCAACCGGCATGTGAGGCGTGGATGCCCGGTTCGTTCCGACCGGCGCCGCCCCGCCTCGCAAGCAAGATCCGGAATTCCCGCGCTCCGCACATGTCGCGGCGGAATTTCATTCTCAGGGCGCTGCAATGGTGAGCGTATATTCCCCCGCGCCGTCCCGGTAGTGGTCGCTCACGGCGACAAAATATCTGGCCCCCGGCTCGGCATCGAAACTGTGCTCAAGGTTGGCGCCCCCCGTGCTGCTGTGGCGTTCGCTGAGTTGCGCCTTGCGGCCGTCGTAAATATTGACTTTCGGATGCAGCGACGCCGACCGGTTTTCAAGCTTGACTGTCAGCTTTCCCTTCTTTCCGGTATTCTCGAACATGTAATAATCGACATCATGCTTGTCCATTATCCCGGCCTTCACCTCGGCGCCGGGAGAAATTTTCCTGGCGTTAAGAATGTCCTGATTGGGCTCAAAGGCGTCATAGGCCTTGACCGGGCTTACGCGCAGCAAATAGGCGCCCCGGCTTTCCCCATAGTAGTTGCTGACACGCAGATAATATTTGGCATTCGGTGCCGTTACGAATGAGTAGGTAAGATCGCCGCCCGCGGTCGTGTTCCGGGCCTCGCCGACGGACGCTTTCTTGCCGTTATAGAGTTGCGCCTTGGGCTCAAGTGTCGTCGAGCGATTTTGAATCTCGATACGCATCCAGTCGCGGTGAACATCCGGCGCGGTGAAGACGTAATAATCGGCGTCTTTTGGCGCTCCGACGGCTGCCGTCACCCATTTGCCGAGCTCTATGACGTTGGTGTGCAAGACGTCATCATTGGGTTCGCGCTCCTGGCTGGATATCTGAATATTCTCCGGTGCCGCCACCTCCAGCCTGTTGAAGGCCTGCTCCTTCCTCACCTCCACGATCTG
>CAYWBS010000367.1:0-4182 GCA_964456215.1 uncultured Hyphomicrobiaceae bacterium | reverse complement strand
CGGAAGCACTTCTGGGCTCGGTGCTGACTCCGGAACCGGGGCTCGGCGTTCCCGATACGCAGCTGGGCGCGGCCTATCCCGATCCCGTCAATCCGCCTTCCGGCTGCACCTTCCATCCGCGTTGTCCGAAAGTCTTGCCGTACTGTTCCGGGCGCGCGCCCACTCCCCACGCCATCGCCGGTGGCTTCGTGGAATGCCATCTCTATAGTGATGCCGCAAAACAACCGCCGGAACGGATAACGGCCGGGGCGGCCGCCAATGCGGACGGCCAATCGTCAGCAGGAGGCGTATGATGAGCGAGGCGGCAAGCCGGGCGGGCGCGGTCGCGCGCGGACTGGACTATATCGACGGAGGCGCGTTCGAGGAGGAGCTCGGCCGGCGGGTGGCGATCCGGACCGAAAGCCAGCGGCCCGAAGGTCTGCCGGAGCTGCATCGCTATCTCGCTGACGAAATGATCCCGGCCTTCACGGCGATGGGCTTTGAGCACAAGGTCTACGCCAACCCCTATGAAGGTTGCGGGCCGTTCCTTCTGGCATCGCGCCGTGAGGGCGAAGACCTGCCGACGGTGCTCGGCTACGGTCATGGCGATGTCATCCAGAGTCTTGGCGAGCTTTGGACCAAGGGAAGGGGGCCATGGGAGCTGGCGCGCGACGGCGACAGGATCTATGGCCGCGGAACGGCGGACAACAAGGGGCAGCACACGCTCAACATGGCGGCGATGCGTGCGGTGCTGGAGGAGCGGGGCGCGCTCGGTTTCAATTCCAAGGTCCTCATCGAAATGGGCGAGGAGAACGGCTCGAAGGGCCTGCGCGAGACGGTGAGCGAGCACAAAGAGGAATTCGCCGCCGACGTCTTTATCGGTTCCGACGGGCCGCGTGTCGCGCCGGAGCGGCCGACGATCACCTTTGGCAATCGCGGCGCGGAGAATTTCGATCTGCTGGTTGAGCTGCGGGAGGGTGGACATCATTCCGGCAACTGGGGCGGGCTGCTGGCAAGCCCCGGCGCCATCCTCAACAACGCGCTCGCGTCCATTGTCGACGCCAATGGCGTCATTCAGATCAAGGAGTGGCTGCCGCCGCCCATCAGCAACTCCGTCCGCGAGGCGCTAAAGGACGTGGAGATCGATCCGGGCGAAGGCGGCCCCGAAATCGACCCCGATTGGGGCCAGCCGGGTCTGACGCCGGCGGAAAAGGTCTATGCCTGGAACAGCTTCGAAATCCTGGCCATGAAGATCGGCACGCCGGAGCGCCCGGTGAATGCCATTCCGCCGCGCGCCTGGGCGCATTGTCAACTCCGCTGGGTGGTGGGCATCAAGCGTGAGGACATTATCCCGGCGCTGAAAAAGCATCTGGCGGCTCACGGTTTCAATGAGGTGCAGGTTTTGCCGCCGCCGGCGGCCAATGCCGGCGAGTTCGTCGCCTCTGAGACGGATTTCGACGGTCCCTGGGCGAGATGGGTGCGCCAATCGGTTGAACTGAGCGCCGGTCGGGCGCCGGCGATTATCCCTGCCACCGGCGGGTCGATCGGCAATGACATTTTCGCCGATATTCTCGGCCTGCCGACAATCTGGATTCCGCATTCCTATGCGTCCTGTTCGCAGCATGCCCCCGACGAGCATATTCTTCTTTCCACCAGCCGCTCCGCCATGGAGATCATGACCGGGCTTTACTGGGATCTGGGCGATGGCACGACGCCGGGGAGGCACTGAGATGGCGCGCGGCGAGGCCATGGAGCGGGCACTCAGGCGTTATGATGATGACGGCCCTGAAGGATATTTCCAGCAATTGCAAAAGCTGGTCGCCGTGCCGACCGAAAGCCAGAACCCGGCCCGGTTCGCCGAATATTACCGCTATGTCAATGACCATATGACGCCCGCCTTCGAGCGGCTTGGCTATGTCACCAAGATCTACGACAACCCCTTCGAAGGCTGCGGCCCGGTCTTTCTCGCTCAGCGTATCGAGGATGAGCATCTGCCGGCGCTTCTCTGTTATGGACATGGAGACGTCGTCCTCGGCATGGAGGGACAATGGCAAGAGGGGCGCGATCCCTGGACGCTGAGTTTCGAGGGCGACAAGGTCTATGGACGCGGAACCGCGGACAATAAGGGCCAGCATCTCGCCCATATGATCGCCTTGCAATCGGTGATCGAGACGCGTGGGCGTCTCGGTTGCAATTCCAAAGTCGTTATCGAATTGGGTGAGGAAAACGGCTCCAAGGGTCTCCGTGAGGTGATCGCGGCCAATCGAGACGACTTTCAGGCCGACGCCTTTTTCTCTTCCGACGGGCCGCGGCCGGACATCGCAAAGCCGCATATCTCGCTCGGCAATCGCGGCTGCCTCAATTTCAACCTCGTGGTCGATTTGCGCGAGGGCGGTCATCACTCCGGCAATTGGGGCGGCCTGCTGCGCTCGCCCGGCGTCATTCTGACCAACGCGCTTTCGACGATCATCACGCCCAGGGGCCGCATCCTGATCGATGCCTGGCGGCCCAAGGGCATTCCGGACTCGGTGCGTCAGGCCCTTATCGGCGTTGATCGTGACGCTGGCGAGGGGGCACCGGCAATCGATGATGATTGGGGCGAGCCGGGCCTCAGCCGGGCGGAAAAGGTGAGCATCTGGAACAGTTTCGAGGTGCTGGCCATGGAGATCGGCACGCCGGACCGCCCGGTGAACGCCGTGCCGCCCCGGGCGCGGGCCTGGTGCCAGCTCCGCCATGTCATCGAAACGAGGCAGGAGGAAATCCTCCCCGCATTGCGTACCCATCTGGATGAACACGGCTTCAGCGATGTCGAGATCGAGGACCCGCCGGAGAGCAATCGCGGATATTTCGCGCCCGGCCGGACCAATCCCGACCATCCCTGGGCGGTCTGGCTTAAGGAAACGGTAGAGCGGGCCGGCGGTCGGCCTTGTGGCGTCATGCCGTGTTCCGGCGGCTCCAACGTCACCGGCATTATACAGAGCGAGCTCGGCATGCCGTTCTCATGGCTGCCGATGAGCTATCTGGGCTGCTCGCAGCACGCTCCGAACGAGCACATTCTGCGGCCGCTGATGCGCGAAGGATTGGCGCTGGTGACCGGCGTCTATTGGGAAATGGGTAACAAGGAAACGGGGTACCGGCCATGACCGAACCATGTGATTTATCCGCGCTTGAGGCCCGGCGGCTGATCGGGCGCAAAGCGCTTTCGCCAGTCGAGTTGCTGGAGAGCTGCATCGCCCGCATTGAAAGCGTCGACGGCGCGCTCAACGCCATTACGGCGATGGACGCCGAGGCTGCCGGAGCGGCCGCCCGGGATGCGGAGGCCGCGGTCATGAAGGGCGAGCCGCTCGGGATACTCCACGGCCTTCCGGTCGCCATCAAGGACTTGCAGGCCACCAGGGGATTGCGCACCACCTGGGGCTCGCTTCTCTACAAGGATCACATACCCGACGAGGATGATCCCGTCGTCGCCAATGTGCGCGGCGAAGGCGGCATTATTTTCGCCAAGACCAACACGCCGGAATTCGGCGCCGGCGCCAACACCACCAACCGCGTCTTTGGAGCGACCGGCAATCCGTTCGATCCGGAAAAGACCTGCGGCGGCTCGTCGGGCGGATCGGCGGTGGCCGTGGCGACGGGAATGGCGCCGCTTGCGACGGGGTCCGATCATGGCGGCAGTCTCCGGACACCGGCGACATTTTGCGGTGTCGTCGGCTTCCGGCCTTCGCCGGGCCTGGTGCCGCGGACGACGCGCCCGGTGTCACTCTTGCCCATGCCGGTCCTCGGCCCGATGGGACGCAGCGTCGCGGACGCTCATCTGCTGTTCCGCACGCAACTTGATCTCGACAAGGATGATCCCTTCTCCAGCGACGATATCCTGCGCATTCCCGATGTGCTCGGTGATATCGATCTAGCCTCGTTCCGCGTCGCCTTTTCCACGGATTTGGGCACGGCGCCGGTCGACAACGAAATTCGCGCCGTCTTCGACAGGAAGAAGGCGGTGATCGGCGCCTCTTTCGCCGAAGCGCAGGACCGCGACCCGGAATTCTCCGACGTCCACGAAGCGTTCGAAATCCTGCGCGCCATCCAGTTCGTTGCCGCGCACAAGGAAAGACTGGAGACCAGCCGGGATCTGCTTGGCCCGAATGTCATCAACAATACCGAGCGCGGCCTCAAATATTCCCTTCCCGACGTCTCCTGGGCCCA
>CAYWBS010000366.1:0-4186 GCA_964456215.1 uncultured Hyphomicrobiaceae bacterium | reverse complement strand
CACATAAAGCCCCATTCCCTCTAACGTTTCGCGGCTCCGAGAAACGTTAGAGGGAATGGGGCTTTATGTGTAGCCGATCTTCTCTGAGGCGGACCCTGAGAAGATCGACTACATAATCACGTCAGTCGATCTACCGACGTATGTTCGCCAAGGTGTTGCCCATTCGAGCCCCAGCGGAACGGTTCCCTCGCCAGTGACGGGCTCTGAGGTTCGACAGAGTGTCGATCCCCGGCAAACCAAATCCGACGGCGAGGGGAACAATGTGATCGATCTCCCAACCAAACTCTGACAATTGGCCGTATTCGTGCCAACGGATTTTTCGACCGTCGCAATCTATACGAATGTCAGTGTTTTGAGTTGGTGTAGCATTATTCCAAGCGGCTCGCTTTCGTATCTCGGTATCGCCAGACAAAGCTTCTCCGAGAATGGTCCTTGGAGTAAATCTAGGATTACCAGTAAATGCGCTACACATTTTGATGTCCTCTTCTGTCAACATGTTTTTCAGAAGGACATGCCCGACGCTTGCACTCGGGATAAAAATAAACGCAACATGTACTGGGTTTGGGTTCCCGTATTGGGCATATCCTGCGGGAACGCGAACTAGAGGGTGCTGGCCTATGACACCAGCACCCTCAATCTACTACATGCTGCAGGCCAAGTCGAATCCTCAACATCATATGGGTCTTAGCTAATATTTCGCTATTAAACGCTGACTCGCGTCCCCGTTGGGAATCCGCTACTTCTGGCGGATGGCAAGCATCAAAGACATATTCGAGGCCGAAAAGAGTATCGGTTACTTCCCTGGTTGGTCTGCACCGGAGCTGGAAACTGATTATATATGGTTTGATGCTCCAATCGAAATTGGCGGAGTGACCGAAACTGGCCTTGTTTTGCATGGCGGCTGCTTTGCTAATCGACCCAATGTCCACGTAAGCTTTGAACTTCGGATTGCCCGGACGCCGGGACGGCATTGCATCCCAATCGAGCGTTTCGATTGGCGGTCCCTTGAGGGTGGTCACTCAAACCCCCGCCAACCTCCATCAGAGTGGTCGGGAAAGATCGTATCGGAGACGCATTTGCACGACTTCTATTTAAACTGGTCTGAGCGGAATGACAGGATGCGTAGAGGCGGACTTAGGGTTGCGCGAGAGATTGAGGAAGAAATTCAAGACTTTGCCGGCGTTAGAGTGTTCGCTGGAAAACGTCTAAGAATCAATAACATAGACGTTGTCGAAGAGCCGGATTGGGTGTATGATTTGTTTGCTGGAGGATAGAGTAATGGGTGATAGAATTCCTCTTTCAGAACTTAGTGCGCAGCTTGCACCAAGCCTTGTTTCATGGCGAGACTGGGCGGATGCGAGCTTTATCACTTTGCCCATTGTTTATCCCAGCGGTTCGTTTGTCACTGTTCGACTTACCTATTCGCATATCGGTATTCGTGTGAGCGATTCTGGGTTTGCATATAGGGAGGCGGAAAGTTTTGGTGCGGGCCGGTCGTTCCCGAATACGGCGAGATCTGTGGCAGAAGATTTTGATATCAGTGTTGGCAAACGAGCGATTTACGTTGATGTGCCACTTGAGCATGTTGAGCGGGCGATCTTTGACGTTAGCGCAGCATCGCACGCTATTGCTGAACGGATCGTGTCCAATGTGGCACATGACGGCGAAGCCGCGATATCGGATGTGCTTCACATTACACTAGATCGAATTTTCCCGAAATCTGTTGAGCACGAGGGTAAAGTAATTGGCGCTTCATCCACTGAATGGGAAGTTTCTGCGGTCGCAAAAATTGATGGGCGGACGGCGGTCTTTCAAGCAGTTACAAACTACCCAGTGGCGGTATTCAGAACCAGTACGGCATTCCACGACATTGCCGCATTGGATAATCCGCCTAAACTAGTATCAGTGATTTCCAGCAAATCAGATATGGGCAAGAACTACAGCATTCTGTCACAGGCCGGTCGAGTGATTGAGATTGGTCAAAATGACGAAACATTTCTTAGGGCCGTCGCATGATTTCCTTACGTGAGGCTCGCGAGACAGGACGCCTAGATGAGTTTATAGCTCAAGAAGAAAAGCGGGGCATTGGCCCCGCCAACAAAGCTGACTTTGATCGCGCCTTAGCGGAATTGGCTAAACGGCCCCGATCAGCAAATCAAACATCGCGTTCTTCATCTCGCGGTGGTTCTGACGAAAAGTGAACTCTCCCAAATATCTGTCCATATATTTCTGCGACACTGAAATGTGCGTTGAGCGCACAGAGTGCTTGAACACTTTCCAGAATGCTTCGACGTGATTGGTGTGGTGCGTCACGCCATGTCGGTAATCGTAATAGGCAAATTCCTTTGAGCCGTGCTTGACCGTTCCGTGCTTATAGCCGTCACCCTCCAGTAAACCATAAGACATAAGTTCATCTGTTGAGACGACGGAGCCGAGTTCGACGTTGCGATTGACAACACCTTTCAGCGTTGCCTTCTTGACGTTCGGGATCACCTCTGCCGCGATCCGTCCGTCACGCTCTTTCAGCCCCATGACGATAGTCTTTCCGGCAGCGCCGCGACCGCGCTTGCCAGAGCGTCGGCCTCCTACATACGCTTCATCCGCCTCGATATGGCCTTTAAGGATTTGGAAGCCATCTGCCTTGATCATGAGATCGCGGATTTGGCCGCCCATTCGCCAAGCGCATTTGTAGGTAACGCCAAGCGTCCGCTCCAGTTCCTTGCCCGAAACGCCGTGGCGAGTCGTGACAAAAAGAAAGATCGCATAAAACCACATCTGCAACGATGTGCGGCTATCCTGAAAGATCGTGCCAGAGCATGGGTAGATATGATGACCGCAACGTGAGCAGGAATAGGCCTTTCGCTTGCCCAGCTTGTGAAACGTCGAAACGATCCGCTCTTGACCGGGCTTCTTGTCCTTGTTGCATGAGGCACATTCGTGGCGCAGACCATAGCGAACGTCCATGATATGCTCTAGGCAGGCATCATCGTTCGGGAACCGCTTAAAGAAGTCGCGAACTGTGAATTTCTGAGCCATCGTAAAATCCTCCGATAGCTCATATATAGTGTATTTTTACCTGCGTTCAAGGGATAAACCCGTAACTTTTTGCTCTATTTCATCCTTCTTCGGACCTTGTGGAAGAAGGGTATATGCACTCTTGAGCAAATCCACTGCCGCCTTGGATGCAGTCGCTAAATCGGAAAGGTCTTTAAATTCCATGTCAGAAACCCCCGCTCCTAAACTTCCAATGCACGCCCTGGAAGTTGCAAATTTTGCCGAATTGATCATGCGAGAATACTTGCGTGACGGCGGGGCTGCCAACGATTTATTTGTCGCTTTCGCCGGGCTCGTTTCTGCGCATGACAAAATCCTCGGGGCTGAATGTCTTATTGCTTTGGAGGCCGCTGTTTTAATGTCTGGCGAAGGTGCGCGGCCAGCCTAATACGATCCGAGCCCGCGCCGGAACTTCTTTGTCCGACGCGGCTGGCGCTTCTTCCAGCGCAGGAACCGAGCCGCCTTGTGTGTGAATACTGGCTTAACGAGGTTGCCTATAGGTGAGGCGCTTGTTTTCGATGCCTTTGATCGCAAGCATTGCACGACTTTCATCGGAATAACCAAGCTTGGCCCGGTGGTTATAGCGGAAATCGTATTCCGCCAGATAGCGGTGCAGATGCTTCTCGCGGCAATGCTGGTATACGCCTTTCATGCCGCGCTTGAAGATCGAGAAATAACCTTCGGCGCTGTTGGTATGAATTTTATACTCTTCGGTTTTCCTGACATATTCGCCAGCGCTGTGGCGCACCGTCTCATGGGCTTCGAAGTGATCCTTGGCGTCGCCATAAAGGCGGCTCTCATCGGTATGCAACCGGCTTTCTCGTGAGATGTTCTCAAGCACGATCCTGTTAACGCTCTCTTTGTCGGCAACGGGGACATGGAACGAGCGGACTGTTCCGCCGCGTTCGACCAGCGCCAGGATAGGACGCTTGCCAGCAGGACCGGATTTACCGCCTTTAGTAAATGGCTGGCGGCGCTTGGTCCTGCGCGGGCGGGGTTCATCGGCCTTGCCGTGGTAGGTCTCATCGGCCTCGACGATCTTTCCAGCGCCGCCCATAGGCGCTAGAAGTCCACCGGCGCGCATGGCCTCACGAATGCGATGTGCCATAAACCATGCCGAGCGATAAGTGAT
>CAYWBS010000365.1:0-4209 GCA_964456215.1 uncultured Hyphomicrobiaceae bacterium | reverse complement strand
GATACCGGGCTGATCGAGCGAGACTTGAAGGCTCTTGCGTCCGAGCCGGACCCGGAGCCCGAGGGATTTGCCATAGCGGCATTGGCGGCGCTCGGCCTCACGGCTGAGAGCAAGGGGTCAGACCCATGGAGTGTGCTCACCGCGTGGCGGCATTGGGGCGACGCCAGGCAGAGCGCGCATCTGGCGAGGCAGGGTGGTGAGATTGAACTTTCCGTTGTCTGCAAGGGCAATCGCGCTTTTCTGGCCGGTACGCCAGGCGAGGAGAGGGAGCTTGCTCTGCTCGCAGCGGCGGAAGGATCGCTCAGGATTGATTTCGCCGGCCATATCGTTTCGGCGCATGTTGTCAGTGGAAACGGCACACTGACCATCTTTTTCGATGGCCGTGCCCACGAATTCGGCCTGCCCGACTGGCTGGCGGAAAGCGGCGTAGAAGAAGCGGGCGGCGATCATCTGATCGCGCCGATGCCCGGCGTCGTCAAATCCGTTGCCGCCCGGAAAGGCGGAGATGTCGCCAAGGGCGAGGTTCTGGTCGTTCTCGAAGCAATGAAAATGGAACATTCGCTGACGGCGCCGCGCGACGGAAAAGTGTCGGGGCTGTTTGTGAAGGAAGGCGAGCAGGTCGAGGATGGCATGGTCTTGCTGGCGCTCGTGGCTGAAGATGCGTAATCGTAACGGCTAGGGAATTGGTCCCGACCCGGCCCGCATGTCAGGTGTTTAACAATGGATTTCGAGTTAACCGGCGAGCAAAAGCAATTCCAGGAAAGCGTCAGGCGCTTTGCGGAAAGCGAACTTGCCGCCGGCGCGGTGGCGCGGGCCATGAGCGGCGACTATCCCTGGGAGGTTTCGCGGCGCATGGCCGAATTGGGACTAATGGGCATTACGGTGCCCGAAAAAGATGGCGGCCAGGGCGGCAGCCTCGTCGATGCCATTATCGCCATACAGACGGTCGCCGCCGCCTGCCCGCGCAGCGCCGACGTCGTCCAGACGGGGAATTTCGGCGCCATCCGCACCTTCAGCGAATATGCAGGCGAAGAACAGAAGAAGCGCTTTCTGCCGCGTCTGCTGTCGGGTGACGCCATCATCGCAGTTGGCATGACCGAACCGGATGCCGGCTCCGCCGTTACCGAACTGACGACAAAGGCCGAGCCGGACGGCGACGGTTTTGTCATCAATGGCGCGAAGATTTTCGGCACCCATAGCGGCGAGGCGGAGCTTTTCCTGGTGTATGTGCGCTTTGGTCCGGGTGTTGACGGCATCGGCTCTGTATTGATCGAGCGGGGGACGCCGGGTTTTGACATCGGCCGGCCCTCGGCGTTCATGAATGGCGAGCATTGGTCCGAGTTGCATTTTGACAATTGCCGTATCCCCAAGGAAAACGTTCTGCTCCCCGCCGGCGGCTTCAAGAAGCAGATGTCGGGATTCAATGTCGAGCGCCTCGGCAATGCCGCGCGGGCCGTCGCCCTTGGCCGGCATGCGTTCGACGTGGCCAGGGAGCATGCCTTGAACCGCCGCCAGTTCGGCCGTCCGATCTGCGAGTTCCAGGGCCTGCAATGGAAATTCGCCGACATGGCCATCAGGCTCGACTCCGCGCAGCTCCTGCTGATGCGCGCCGCGGTGAACGCCGACCGTGGTCTGCCGTCGGCTTACGAGACGGCGATGGCCAAGGCGGCGTGCAATCTCGCCGGTTTCGAGGCGGCGAATGAATCTCTGCAAGTGATGGGCGGTCACGGCTTCAGCGAGGAAAGCATCGTCCAATATTGTCTGCGCCGCACAAGAGGCTGGATGATTGCCGGCGGCTCCGTGGAGATCCTCAAAAACAGGATCGCCGAGGAGATTTTCGAGCGCCGGTTCCCGCAGCGCCCGCCAAGGCCCGCGAGTTGAGATGATGACCGCGCCCAGCCCCGAAGAATTGCGCCAGGCACTTCTCCGGCCGCGGAGCGTCGCCCTCATCGGCGCTTCCGGCGACCCTGCGAAACTGACGGCAAGACCGCAGATCTTTCTCCGCCAGCACGGCTTTCAGGGACACGTTTTTCCCGTCAATCCGGGCCGCGAGACGGTTTTGGGCGCGCCCGCTTTCGCGCGGGTTACCGATATTCCCGAGCAGGTGGATCATGCCCATATCATGCTCGACGCCGATCCGGCGCTCGATGCCCTGGACGATTGCGCCGCGGCCGGCGTCACGGTGGTTTCGATTCTGGCCGATGGGTTCGCCGAGGCCGGGGGGACGGGCAGGGCCAGGCAGAAGCGGCTTCTCGACACCGCCGCCGCCGGTGGGCTTACCGTCATCGGTCCGAACTGCATGGGTGTCGTCGATACGCGGAGCGGGTTCGCTTGCACGACAAACGCGGCCTTCGCCGTGGACAAGCTCGCCAAGGGCCGCTATGCCGTCATATCGCAAAGCGGCAGCATCATCGGCACCGTTCTTTCTCGTGGCCAGGCGCGCGGCAAGGCCTATTCGATCCTCATCTCGGTCGGCAACGAGGCGCAGATAGGCGTCGGCGAAATCGGTAATCTGATTGTCGAAGACCCCGGCACGGACGGTTTTTTGCTATTTCTGGAGACCTTGCGCCGGGCCGATCAGATTGCTTCATTCGCCCGCCGCGCCCATGAACTCGGCAAGCCCGTCATCGCCTATTTCGTCGGCCGGTCCGCGGAAGGGCAGGCGCTTTCCGTTTCCCATACCGGGGCCATGACAGGCAGTTTTGCGGCGGCGCGGAGCTTCCTCGGACACCATGGAATCGCCGTGGTTGATTTCTTTGAGGCGCTTATCGAAAGTCCGGCGGCGCTCCACCAAACCAGATCCTTTTCGGCCCGGCCGAGATCCGCCACGGTGGTCAGCACGACCGGCGGCGGCGGCGCCATGCTGGTCGATCAGATCAGCGCCCGGGGGGTGGCGATCTCCGGCGCGCCCGAGGGTGCGCGCAGGGACCTCGAAGGGCAAGGCGTCAAGCTCGGCAAGGGCAAGCTCATTGATCTGACGCTTGCCGGCACGAATTACGACACCGTGCACCGGGTGCTGAGCGCCTTGATAAAGTCGCCCGAGACGGGCGCCGTCATCGCCGCGATCGGCTCTTCGGCCGAGTTCAATCCGGAACTCAGCATCAATCCGATCATCGACGCACACAAGGACGCGGGTCCGGGCGCCGCGCCTCTGCTCGCCTTCCTGCTGCCGGAAGCGGCGGAGAGCCTGAGGCTATTGAACGCGGCCGGCGTTCCCGCTTTCAGGACGGTGGAGAGCTGCGCGGACACGGTGGCGCTCATCCTGAAGCAGCGCCCACCGGCGCCTGACGGGGCCACCCGCCTGCCTGCCGCCGTCACCGGTCTGCTCAGAACCGATGTTCCCTGCGTCCTCAATGAAATCGACTCGATGGCGGTGTTTCGCAAGCTCGGCGTGAAAGGTCCGAAGCAGATTTTCCTGGCCGGCGATGAGGCGCTGCCAGAAGAGCTGCCCTTTGCCTATCCCTGCGTCGTCAAGCTGGTCTCGGCGGACCTGCCGCACAAGACGGATGTCGGCGCCCTCAGGCTCGCCATCGCCGATCGCGCCGCGCTGATCGCCGCCATTCAGGAGATGAAGACGTCCGTGCGGGCGCAAAGACCGGACGCGGCGATAGAGGGCGTTCTCATTCAGGAAACCTGCCGGGGCGTCGGCGAGGTCCTGGCTGGTCTCGGCCGCGACCCGCTCGCCGGACCGGTGATGACCATCGGTGTCGGTGGCGTGCTGACGGAAATCTATCACGATATCGCCATCCGTCCGGCGCCGCTGACCGCCGGCACTGCAGCTGAGATGATCGAGGAAATAAATGGATTTGCGTTGCTTCGCGGTTTTCGCGGGCGCCCGGAAGGCGATTTTGACGCCCTGGCGGAGGCTGTGGCGGCAATCTCGGCGCTCGCCCTGGCACCGGCGGTGATCGAGGCCGAAATCAATCCCCTTTCCGTGGGGCGAAAAGGCGAGGGCGTGACCATGCTCGATGCGCTGATCCGGCTGGCGCCTTAGCGGGCGGTCCGCTTCCGGGCCAAGACAATTCTCTGACCACCCACGATCAACAAAGAGCGATAAATTGCGATGCAGACTTTCAAAAGGCTAGATCTTCAGGACGCGTTGACCTTGATCGACGGCGCCATCGAAAAGGCGCGTGAGCTGGATGTGCCGATGTGCGTTTCCGTTGTCGACGACGCCGGCCACACAATCGCCTTCAAGCGCATGGACGG
>CAYWBS010000364.1:0-4211 GCA_964456215.1 uncultured Hyphomicrobiaceae bacterium | reverse complement strand
TGGGTCTTGGTTGTGTCAAAAGGCATTGATCACAGCTGGCGTCACGTCGTGGAAGGGGCGCAGCCCGGTGTCCGGCGATTTTCGCGATGAAATGGCTTTGGTCTTTGGCGGGGCTCTGAAGGCGGCCGGAAGCGGGAACAGTACATATTGGGCGACGAATGAGCCCAAAAACGCCCTGATTGCGGCGATCAGCGGCCCGATGCCGATGATGCTCATCACCCGGGTCAGATTGTAAGCAAGCACGGCAAGCGACATCTCGGTCTTCACGTTGTTGAGCCGCTTCATCAGAAAATGCGTCGCGCCCATACGGGCCTTGATCGTCCCGAACGGATGCTCGACCGTTTCGCGGCGGATGCGCATGGCTTGCGGGTTTTCATCCAACCGACGCTGCACCTCTTCCAGAACATGTTCATGTTCCCAGCGGACGATTGCACGCTGCTCGGCTGTTGTGCAGCGCTTCTTGAGCTTGCAGTTCCAGCAGGCCTTGGTCGTATATCGCCTCAAGTTCAAGCCATCACGTTCCCGTTTGTGCGAGGTGAACATCAAAAGCTCGCCCGCCGGACACACGTAGAGGTCATGGTCGGGAACGTATCGAAAGTCGGCTTTGACGAAGCGGCCATGCGCCTTGCCGCCCGATGTCTGCGGTTTTGGTAGCGTGACGGTAATGCCGGCCTCGACGCATTCGAGAATCTGTTCACTCGCGAAATAGCCACGATCAGCGACAACATCAATCGTATCGACACCGAGGATCCGTTTGGTCAGCTTCGACATTGGCGCCAGTTGATCGCGATCGTTTCCGGTCTGGACAACCTCGTGCGCCACGATCAGATGGTGCTTTGTGTCGACGGCAGCCTGTACGTTGTAGCCGACAACGCCGGAGCCACGCCCGCTGGTCGCCATCGATCGCGCGTCGGGATCTGTTAATGAGATCTGCTTGTCGGGCTGAGCCTGACGTTGTTTGTCGAGCGCTTCGAGGCGTTGCATCTCTTCATGCAGTTTGTCGATCTTCTCGTGAAGGCGATTGATCCGCATCGCCCGTGCCTTCGAGCGCTCCTGGCGATCGGAACTTTCGAGTTGGTGCAGATAGCGCGCGACGCTTTCTTCGATCTGCGCCATACGCCGCTTCATCTTTGCTTCCGTGAAGTTGCGGTCGCGATTGTTGACCGCCTTGAACTTCGAGCCGTCGATCGCGACACTTGCATCCGCAAACAGGTTGAGCCGGCGGCACAGCTCAACGAACCGTGCGCACACCTTGCGGATTGCCGGACCGTTGCTCTTGCGGAACTCGGCAATCGTCTTGTGGTCGGGAATGAGGCGGCCAAGCAACCACATCACTTCAACATTGCGCCGCGCCTCACGCTCAAGCCGCCGGCTCGACTGGACTGCATTGAGATAGCCATAGACGTAGAGCTTGAGGAGAACGGCGGGGTGATATGCTGGCCGACCGGTCGACCTGGGATCAACGCCTGCAAAACCAAGGTCGCCGAGATCAAGACTATCGACAAACACATCGACCACGCGAACCGGATTGTCCTCCTCGATCCAGTCCTCAAGGCACTGAGGAAACAGCGTCGCCTGATCCCTGGACTGCCCTTCGATAAACCGCTTCATGCCATTCCCCCGCTCCGACACAGGCGAATCGTATCAGTATTCGCGTTTCGAAACAGCCAGGGTCAAAGGCGGCCCTCATGAACACCGCCAAGTTTCGTCCGTGAAGTGGTCAATACCGGACTTGAAATCGGGACAGCGGACAAAACGGTTTATTACCCGCTCGGCGCTGCCCAAATCACATTGCCGGTTCACGGTCAATCATTGGAGTGTGCGCAAATAACCCGGCTGCCTCATCCGAAGCGGCGGCGGGTGCGGTTAATCCCGATCTCCCCGGTGATTTCCGGACGTATAAATAATGCGTCATGGCCGATCGGCATAAATGACATCGTAGAATTGGTCACCGATATGCTCAAAAATCTGCGCTGTCACTACGGCAAGCGCTTGGTCCCGCCGGCCGCCGCTGCGCCTTGTTACCGGCGTTCAGGAGATTTGCTGTGACGCGTTCATTCTCCTGGCCGACGCGCTCGCGCCCCATATTTTTCCGCATCAATCGCTCAGGCGCCTATCTTCGGCCATTGGTAAAGTCGAGGAATCGGCGGCAGAGAAAATTTGGAAGATTGCTATTCCAGAGATGCTCAGGCCATGCCACTAACTTTTCGTTAACCAATTTTATTTTGATCACCGGCTTCTGCCGGGAGCAGGTCGACCTCATCATTTAATCGTTTTTTGGTGAATGAAACAACGGCGGCCTCAATTCATTGTGCAAACACCGGCCTCCACCGAAACCGGATCTTAACCATTCATCCACTAGGTAGAGTCCGGGGTTATGAGTGCGTCGTGAACGCAATCAGAATTCGAGGGCCAAGCAAGAATGTCGCTGAAGCACAAATTTCTGGCGCTTGGCGCGGCGGCGTCGCTGTTGGCGACTGTCCTTGCTGTCATGACCATGGTCGTCGTCTGGCAGTTCACCAGCCTGCAATCGGGAATCGAGACCGCTTCATCCGCGCTGCGTAATCACGTGACCGGCGATGCGATGCATGACAGTCTCAGAGGCGATGTCTACCGTGCCCTCTATGCCTCGGAAAATTCTCCGTTTGACCAGGAGAAGGTGGAGAAAGACGTCAAGGATCATGCCCAGATCTTCCGTGATCGCATAGCGGCGAACAGGAAGCTGGCGCTCCCGGAGGATGTAAGGAAGAAACTGGCCGGTCTCGATAAGCCGCTTGACGTTTACATCTCCTTGTCGGAGACGATCGTCACCAAGGCGTTTTCGAATTACGCGGAAGCGCTTTCAATGCTTTCCGACTTTGACAAACGATTTTCCGACCTCGAAGGTGCGATGGAAAATATCTCCGACGCCATCGAAGGTTCGGCTAGCTCGGCGACCAAACATGCCGGAGCGATTTCCAAAACGGCGCAGATTGCAATGATTGTCGCTCTCGTAGCCGCCATTCTCGCGGGGGCCGGCATTACAATTTACATGTGGCGTTCGCTGGCATCGCCCCTGGTCAAACTGGCCGATGCCGTCCGCCGGCTCGCCATGGGTGAATTGAACGTGGCCATTACTGAGTCCGGCCGCAAGGACGAGATCGGGGAAATGGAACGGGCGGTCGCCGTCTTCAAGGAGAATGCCGTAGAGCGCGAACGTCTTGAAAGCCACTCACGCAGCGAACACGAGCGCGAAGCCCGGCGCCAGTCCTACGTCCAAGGCATCGTCAACGACTTCCGGGAAAAGATTTCGGACATCGTGTGCTCCATGGGCAGTGGAACGGACCGCATGAACCAGACGGCGGAGACGCTTTATCGCGTGTCGCAAGAGGCAGCAGAGCAGGCGGCGGCGGCACGCGACGCCGCCATGGAAGCGTCGAGCAATGTCGAGACCGTTGCAACAGCCGCCGAGGAGCTTTCGTCCTCAATCCGCGAGATTTCCTCGCAAACGGATCAGGCAAATAAACTCGCAACCGACGCATCAGAGGGCGCAAAGACAACCGACGCCGATGTCGTAAGTCTTTCAGAAACGGCTGCGAAAATCGGTAATGTCATCGAAATGATCCGGGAAATTGCCGAGCAAACCAACCTGCTTGCCTTAAACGCGACCATTGAATCGGCCCGGGCGGGCGAGGCCGGCAGGGGATTTGCCGTCGTTGCGCAGGAGGTCAAGGAGTTGTCGAAACAGACGGCGAAGGCGACCGATGACATCGCTGAACAGGTCAGTGGCGTACAGTCGTCAACGGGCAACGCCGTGCAGTCCATTCGGTCAATTGCCGAATCGATCAACGAGGTCACCAAACTTGCAGCGGCCGTTGCCACCGCAGTGGTTCAACAGGAAGCTTCCACTCGGGAAATTACACGCAGCATCGGGCTGGCTTCTAAAGGCAGCCGGCAAACAGCGACGAACGTTGAGGCCATGACCGCGGCAATTGAGCAGGCGAATGCGGAAGCCGAACAGGTCAGTTCAGTTTCGAAGGAACTGACCGAAGTCGCGGATCAACTATCTTTGGCCGTCGAAAAATTCCTGGATGGCGTGTCAAAGGACGCCGAGGATAATCCGGACGCAAGGTTGAAACGGGCCGGCTGAAGATACCGGCCCATCGCCCGAGGGCGTTGGCGACACCACCGACCCAATCTTCGCAATTCAAGCGATTCGGGGCGCACGCCCC
>CAYWBS010000363.1:0-4225 GCA_964456215.1 uncultured Hyphomicrobiaceae bacterium | reverse complement strand
CCGGATTTCGCTGCGCTCCATCCGGGCTACTTGCTAATCACGTCGAGCCACAAGGCCATATGCATTACCGCCGAACATGATCGCGTTTGTGTTGCTGGTGTATGCGGGCCACACTGGATTATCCTCGCTCAAGAAGAGCAAGAGCGGTATTTCCGCTTCTATTTCATCGCGCGACTGGACGAATTTCATCAAGTTCGCCGCACCGTAAAAAATGGGCTTTTTTATAAACAAGAACGCAAGCGGATACATCTTCAGAATGAACATCTCCTGCACTTCAAGGATGGGACTCCATACCGTTTGAAAAAGGCTGCGCGCCAAAAATAGGTCCTTGCCGAGATAAATCCAATAAAAGAGGTTCCATGAGCTGAGGCGAAGGCTCTTTTTGTTGCGAAATATCGCGCGCGCTTCATCGTCGAAAAAACTGGGCCGTCCGCTTTCATTAGCCGCTGCCATATGCGCGAACAAGCTGCGGATAATAAGATTTGGTTTTGCGGGAATGCGCATTACGGGAGTTAGCAACAAGGGCGATTCCACGATCTTCCGAACGCAGTCATAAAAGTCCACTAGTGCCTTGTCCTCTCGACCTCCCAAGCAATTATTGCAGTCAGCACAGAGCGTCTTGAATCGGATACCGGATGGGAAACGGCGGCTGCCAATGTTTTCATCATTACCGCTAATTCTGGTCATGTAACTGAGCCCGCGCCACCTGTAGAAATTTCCCGCGCCCTCAGGCGGAACATGGTCGTCAGTCAACTTCTCATAGTGACCGCACAATGCGCAGGGTCCATGCGTCCCTTTCCCCGAGCTGATGTAAGGGTCCGGTATTTTCCTGACGCGTTCCGGCGTAATAATATCGCTCAAGATGGCTGCCCCGCTTCGGAGAATCAGGGAGTATACCACCTCAGATGGCTACGCAGATTGATAGGCCGCCCCGGTTTCCGCTGCGCTCCATCCGTGCCACAAGTTTCCCTCAAGCGTCGTCGGAGTTGTCCGTCTTCCGCCAGAATTCATGAAAATGATGGACCGGTCCGCGGCCGTGGCCGACGCTGAGGTGGTCCGCCGCGGCGAGGGCCGCTGTCAAATAGGCTTTGGCGCTTTGGACGGCATCGGGCAGGCCGAGGCCCTTGGCAAGATATGCGGCGATTGCCGAGGACAAGGTGCAGCCCGTGCCATGGGTGTTTCTTGTCTCGATCCACGGCGCGCTTAGACGGTGCATTGCGCTGCCATCATAAAGAATGTCGACGGCCTCGGCGCCGATGGCGTGCCCGCCTTTAATCAACACCGCCGCGGCGCCCGCCTTTTGCAGACGCTCCGCCTGGCCACGGAGCTCGGCTTCGTTCGCGGCCGGGCTTTCGGAAAGCAGCAGGGCGGCCTCCGCCAGATTCGGCGTCACAAGGTCCGCCAAGGGCAGGAGCCGTGTTCTGAGCGCGTCCTCCGCGTCGTGTTCGAGAAGCCGGTCGCCGCTGGTGGCGACCATGACCGGGTCGAGGACGATGGGCACGCCGCAAAACCGCTTGAGCCCGTCAACGACAGCGTCGATGGCCTCTTCATTGCCGACCATTCCGATTTTGACCGCGCCTATCTGGAGATCGGAAAACACCGATTCAATCTGCTTAAAGATTATCGCCGGCGAGGCGTGCTGGATCGCCTGAACCCCTTGCGTGTTCTGCGCGGTGATCGCGGTAACCACCGTCGCGCCATAGACCCGCAGAGCCGAGAAGGTCTTGAGGTCGGCCTGCAGGCCGGCGCCGGCGCTTGAATCCGAGCCGGCAATCGAAAGAGCAATCGGAATCGCGTTGTTACTCGACGTCATGGAGGACGGTATCCTTGTTGATCTGCGCACCGGCGCAATGATTTCGGCAGCGGCCCTTCTCGATGTTAAGACGCTTTTTCGCCGTCAATCGCGAGAGACACGCGCCGCCAAAGTAGAAGCTGGTTGTTGGCCGGCATCGGATAATCGTCAAGAAGCTTCAGCCCTTGCGCCCGCGCCAGCGCATCGACCGCCTCAAAATCGCGAATACCGCTCGCCGCATCCTGGGCCTTCAGCCAGGCGTCAAATCGCGCGTTGCTTTCGCTCGTGAAGGTGCCGCGATATTTGAACGGGCCGTAGATCGAAAGCAAGCCTCCTTGCAAGTGGTGATCGCCGACGCCGCGAAACAGATGTTCGACATCGGGCCACGATAAAATATGCAGGATGTTGGCGCTGAAGATGGCGTCGAATTTCCCGACCGGCCAGGGATGATGTGCAACATCGAGTGCAACTGGCGGCAAGACATTGCCTGTCGCTTCCGCTGCCAGCCGCCTCCGGATGCCATCAAGGTTTTCGGCGAGATCGCTCGTCTGCCAGGTGAGATGCGGCAGACATTTGCCGAAATGGACCGCGTGCTGCGCCGTCCCGCTGCCGATTTCCAACGCGTTCCGCACGTCGCGAAAGACATCGCGCAAGATCCGGGCAATCGGTTCCTTGTTGTTTTCCGCGGATTGTATGAATGGCAGATCGGTCAAGGCAAAATCACTCGCACTGATGGCCGGGAAGTCACAAATTCGCAAAAAACTTTCCGCTATTCAATTAAGGCGTGGGCGATAAAATAGCGGCTCCGTTCGCCGGAAGTCACTTATGCCGGCCGGCACCGGTTTCGGAAATCATCCGTTCACGCGCGGAGTTCAATTTATGGTTTTTCGCATCGGCTTTCTACTTTTTCCGGATATTACGCAGCTCGATTTGACAGGCCCCTATGAGGTGTTCAGCAAGTTTCCGAATGCCAAGGTCGAGCTCTTGTGGAAGACGCTCGACCCCGTAACGGCGGGCGGTGGAATGCGGATCTTGCCGTCCATGACCTTCGCGGACTGTCCTCAGCTCGATCTGATCTGCGTGCCCGGCGGCGCCGGCATGAACGTGCTTCTCAACGATATGGAGACCCTCGACTTCATCCGCCGGCAGGCGGCGGGCGCGCGCTACGTCACCTCGGTCTGCACCGGTTCGCTTGTGCTGGGTGCGGCCGGCCTCCTGCAAGGCAAACGCGCGGCAAGCCACTGGATGTCCCGCGACCTATTGGCGGAATTTGGTGCAATTCCCGTGGCCGAGCGCGTCGTTACCGACGGCAATGTCATTACCGGCGGCGGGGTGACGGCGGGTATCGACTTTGCGCTGCAGATTGCCGCCGATCTGCTCGGCGAGGAAGCTGCCCGGAAAATCCAGCTGGGGATCGAATATGATCCGAAGCCGCCATTTCGCGCCGGATCGCCGGAGACCGCCGGACCTGAGCTCGTAGCGCAAATGCGCACTGCCGCCGAGGCGCGGCAAAGCGAACGCCGCGAGGCAGTGAAACGCGCCGCGGAACGGCTGGCGGCCACTTGAAATCCCCTAAAAGTGTTTTCGCTTTTCGGTGGACCGCTCGAACACTCTAATCCTTCGATTTTTCGTGTTTCGGGACAAAAAACCGGTGCCCCCTTTTCCCGGACACACTCTGGACCGCTTTTCCCGGAAATAATTTAAGCCACTTTGCCTTTCGTCCGCGGCGCCTCCTTTAGGATTTTTTCGGCCGTGGCCTCGGCGTCTCTGATAATCTTTTCGGCATTAGACTTGGCTTGCCGGAGGAGTTGCTTGCCATCCTCCTGAGCCTTCAATATCGCTTTCTCGTAATGATTTTCTTCCGGTGCCGCCGCCTCGCCGGTCAATTTCCGTGTCAGCTCGAAAAGCTCTTCCGCTTTCTTCCGATAGTCGGAAAACAAGGTGTCGAAAAACTGCGATTGAAGGGCATGGAGGTCCTTAGGATTCTGGCATTGCGCCATGCGCGCCGGCAGATCTGCATATTGTTTCAGCCTGTGCCCGTAGAAATTGAAAATCTCCCGCTGCCATTTGAACAAAATATCGATAATCGCGTCGCTCGTCTTTAGAGCCTCGTCGATGTCAAAGGCGCCGTTGTCGTCCCGACCTGATCCCTGTTTCTGCTGCATCGTGATTTTCCTCCCGCTTGAGAAACGCCGACCCGAGCAGATTGGAGCCGCAATATTGGCGTAAGTCCAGACACTTAGCTGGGGAACAGGCCGGGGGCGGAATCCGCCAGCAATTTCAGCGCTAAGTTATCCACAGCAGCATATCAATCTGTGGATAAGTTGAAATGTTGTGTTGATCAGTTGAAATGGTACACAGCGGGGATAGGTGAGGTGGCGCCTAGAGCGTGATCACGTTAGATGGAAGCATATCCCGAGTTGGCGAAGTAGT
>CAYWBS010000362.1:0-4232 GCA_964456215.1 uncultured Hyphomicrobiaceae bacterium | reverse complement strand
TGTCCAACACGCGCGATCTGTCGCGCAGCCAGATGACCACGTTCAAAAGCAGCCGCGCGATATAGGTAATGAGAGCTGCCAGCGTCATTAGCCGTTGGTCGCTTGCCCATCGTCGCCCTCCTTGACGAACACCGCGATCGCGCCAGCTGATCAGCCCCCATCGAGTGGTCCACTTCAGAGGGGGAGGATCAATCGCACCCTCTTCTGGATATTCGACGAAGGGCTGTAATATAGTTTTATCCATGACAAAAAAACCAAATCGGTTGAGTGAAAATGAAATTGAGCGCCGTCGCGACGAAGCTTTACTGCGTGCTTTAAAAACACCGCCGAAGCCTCAAAAAACAGAAACCCAAAGTTAAAGAATCAGGGTTTAATAGGAAACAGGGCGGCCTGCCGGAAAGCGTGACCGCCCTGAAGAGTCACAGACTATTGCCTATTTCCCTTTTTTGATGGTCTCAACGACGTGAGTCCTTGGATGCTTTATCGCGGTTTTCACCGTGGTAAAGCGTCCTGTCACGGCGCTTCGGCCAACTTTGGTCGTTTTAGACATTCGTATCACCTCCTTTCCAGGGCAGTGGTCCATCCTGAAAGGCATGCCAAGAATTAGAGGTGCGAATCACTAAAACGAGCGGAATTATACTACGGATTGTGCTTCCTTTTTTAGAAACAGCGGAAATCGTTTGGCCTTTTAGCGAACTGTTCTCGGCATTACGAGATTGTTGATAGTTCAGCCTCTTGCCGGCGGCGCCACAGAGTCCCAACCGGCCTGCAACATCCCAAAACGTGTCCGCCCCGCCCTCACAAGACGCTATTGCCCGGCGCAAACTTTTGATACACTCGGTCCGGATTTAAAACGCCGCCGCGACCGAGGCGGCGAAACGTCTTCTCCAGCACTGATATCAGCCTGCCATCAATCGGCTGTATTCATGTGGTGGTGACACGAAAGTCAGACCGACCCAGGGAGGGTAAACAATGTCCAGGACACACTTCGATTTATCGCGCCGCGATCTGCTCATCGCCGGCGCCGGAACGGCGGTCGCCGCGACCGCGCTCAGCCGCTTCGTTCCCGAGGCCCATGCGGCGGCGCCGATGCTCGGCGGCTCGCGGCCGACGCACTATCGCTTCAAGCTCGGCGATTTCGAGATCACCACGATCTTCGACGGCCAGCTCGCCATCCCGAAAGTGCACCCGATTTTCGGCAAGAACCAGAAGATCGAGGACGTGCAGGCCTATATGACGGAAAATCATCTGCCGGCCGACAAGATGACCATCTCCTTCTCACCCGTCATCGTCAATACCGGCAAGGAAGTCGTCCTGTTCGACACCGGCTATGGCGAAGAGCGGCGCGACAAGGGCGCCGGCAAGATGGCGGCGACGCTGGCCACCGCCGGCTTCTCGCCGGACCAGATCGACGTCGTGGTCATCACCCACTGCCACCCCGATCATGTGAGCGGGCTCCGCGAAGGCGACAAGACCTCC
Source organism: uncultured Hyphomicrobiaceae bacterium (assembly GCA_964456215.1). Taxonomy (GTDB): domain Bacteria; phylum Pseudomonadota; class Alphaproteobacteria; order Rhizobiales; family BFAS01; genus MnTg02. The sequence continues at coordinate 2,753 of CAYWBS010000362.1, read as the reverse complement.
TATCCGAACGCGCGCTATGTCACCGGCGATGTTGAATATAATTTCTGGTCCAACAAGGACCTGCTGAGCCACAGCGACAAGGGCATGGTCGGCCGCGCCAAGGCCGTTCAGTCGAACGTCGTGCCGCTCGTCGAAAAGATCAAATTCATCAAGCCGGGCGACGATGTCGTCACCGGCATCACCTCGATCCAGGCCTTCGGGCATACGCCGGGGCATATGATTTACAACCTCGAAAGCGGCGGCAAGCGGTTCGTGATCTTCGCCGACGTCACAAACCACTATGTCGCGTCCCTGGCGAAGCCGGACTGGCACTGCATCTTCGACATGGACGCCGAGGTCGCGGTGGCGACGCGCAAAAAGGTCCTCGACATGCTGGCGGCGGACAAGATCCCGTGCTCGGGCTATCATATGCCGTTCCCGGCGGTCGGCTACGTGGAGAAGAACGGCGGCGGCTACCGCTGGGTCGCGGCGAGCTACCAGATGGATCTGTAGGCAGGATCTTCGCGCTGCATATTGACTTCTGTCTCTGAAGAAATTGCGTCCCCCGGGCTCAGGCTCGGGGGACGCCGAATTTATCGGGCACCGCGAATGCGACAAGTTCCGTCATTCCCATAAAGTGTCATTGCCCGGTTTAACCGGGCAACCCAGTAAACGACGCGGGACATCGGTTCACCTTGATTTCGAAGGATACGGGGTCCCCCGGTCAAGCCGGGGGATGACAAGAATGGATATGTTAAGGGACAAACCAATCGCATCACGTCCGGGCTGAACGAACTTGAGCCCCGGACACGCGTGGACGTGGCGGCACGACACGGCTGCCGGCGTCCTTGAGACGCCGGTAGCTTGTCTTTTCGTCGACATCGTCGAGCACGTCGAGCAGGCCCACGGACTGGCCCCGCAGATTGGCGAGCGTGTCGGCAAGCGTCCGCGCCGACGACCAGCGCACGCCCTCGAAGATGGCGGGAACGCGGGGACGGCGGCGCAATCCCACCAGCCAATAGCCGCCGTCCGCCGCCGGTCCGAACACCGCGTCATGGGCGCCGAGCAGGGCAAAGGCTGCGGCGATATGGGCGGCAGCGATCTCCGGTATGTCGGTTCCGACGATCACCACGGGACCCGGCGGCAGGCGGGCAAAGATCCGGTCCATCCTGTCGCCGAGATCTCCCGGACCTTGATCGAGTCTCAGGACCGGTCCCGGCCAGTGCGGCGGTAGGACGGCATTATCCGGGGTGATCGCCAGGCGCGTTTCCCAGCGCCGGTCTCCGGCGAGACGATTGATCAGGCAGCGCACCGCATGGCGGTAAAATGAAGCCGCCCGCGCGGTGCCGATCGATCGCGCCAGCCGCGTCTTCACCGCGCCGGCGACCGGCGCCTTGACCATGATGACCAGCCGCGGCCGGTAGCGCTTGGATGCGTCGCGCCCGGCCCCGCTCACCCGTAAATCCGCACCAGGTAGCGCGGCGGCACCCTGAGGTAAAAGAGCAGCAGACAGAACACGTTTCTCAGAGCGCGCAGAATATAGCCTTCCGCCTTGAAACGGCTGGCGCTGGTCACCGCGCAGGTGCGGAACATGACGAGCTTTCCGCGGCCGAGACGGCGGACGATATCGACGTCCTCCATCAGCGGCAGGGGGCGGAACCCGCCGAGCTTCCGGTAGAGCCGCCTGGAAATCAGCAGTCCCTGGTCGCCATAGGGAAGGGCAAGCAGCAGACAGCGCAGCGCCACGTATTTTTCGAGCAGCCGCGGAAAGAAGCCGAAATCGTCGACGGCGAAGCGGAAAGCGCCCGCCGCATTGGCGCGGCCGCCGAGTTCGACCCGTTCGATAAACGCCGAAACCTCGGCCACCCAGCCCGGCTCGAGCACGGTATCGTCGTGCAGGAAGAGCAGCCAGTCGCCGCGCGCTGCTTCCGCCCCCGCCGCGAGTTGTGAGCCGCGCCCGCGTTGCGCGCGGATGAATTCGGCGCCGGACATGTCGGCGAACCGCTCCGCCTTGCCGTTTGTCGAACCGCCATCGACGACGATCACCTCGCTGACCAGTCCGGTCACCGTGGCGGGAACCAGGGCGGCCATGGCCGCGATCAGCCGATTGTCCGGGTCGAGGCTGGGGATGACGACGCTGATCATCGGGCACGCATATCATGGCCGCGCGACGGCGGACAAGGGATCGGCCGTTTGGCCTGCATAAATGTTCTTTTAATGTTCTTATTGATCGGTTAGGGTTCCCCCACCTGTTTCAGGAGCCGCGGACGCCAGCATGCCGACCCCTCACGCAAAATATCGAACCGACAAACGCATCTCCGGGCGGAGCGCCCAATCCAACAGGTCCGGCCGCTTCGAGCCGTTGTCGCGCGAGGCGTTCGACGATGGCTGGGAGGGCCATGACGCGCCCGACTTATTGAAAACGGATGTCCGGATCGAAAAGGCGAAGCGCATCATCACCACCAACAACTCGCCGGATATCGGCTTCGACCAGTCCATCAATCCCTATCGCGGCTGCGAGCATGGCTGCAGCTATTGTTACGCCCGCCCGACCCACGCCTTCATGGGGCTCTCGCCCGGCCTCGACTTCGAAAGCCGGCTCTATGCCAAGACCAACGCCGCCGCGCTTCTCGAACGCGAGCTCGCGGCGCGGACTTATCAGCCAAAGACCATCGCCCTCGGCACCAACACCGATCCCTACCAGCCCATCGAGCGGACATACCTTATTACCCGCCAGATCCTGGAGGTCTTTGACAGCACCAGCCATCCCGTGG
>CAYWBS010000361.1:0-4232 GCA_964456215.1 uncultured Hyphomicrobiaceae bacterium | reverse complement strand
GACAGTGCTTTGGATATCATCTACCAAGAGCATGAACGGCAGGAGCGTGTGTGCACAATTCTCGAACAGATAGCAGATGACCTTCCAAACGCAGTCGATGGCAACCAGGTCGCCGAGGTCTTGGCTTACCTGAAGGAGGATCTGGCGGTTCATATTCGCGATGAAGAAGATGGCCTCTTCCCTCTTCTGGAAAAGAGGGTATTGCCTGAGGACAATTTTGAGGAAATCCGTGCTCAGCTCAAAGAGGAACATGTGGCTGACGAGTCCTATGCATACGAACTTGTGGATGTCCTCGAAGAAATTGCAAAAGATCCCGCGCCCAGCAATCCCAACACATTGGGGTATATGATCCGGGCGAGCTTTGAATTACATCGTCGACATTTGGCATGGGAGAATGCCGTTGTCCTTCCCCTTGCAAAAAAAACGGCTGACGTCAGATGACTGGAAAAATCTCGCCCAAATCATGTGGGCTCACCGGAAATAATTGCCTTTTACCGTACGCAATGGCCACAATCTGCGGTAGCAAGCAACTTGAGCCGATTGGGGTTAAGCTCGGCGATCAATTGCCTCCGCGAATCGGGGCAGCTCGGCAGTCGAAAGCTGCCGTCTTTTTGGACCGCTCCATACGGTGAGAAAGGGCCAATTGCCGCCGAAGCGGCGGCACGCTCAGGCTCACTGAGTTACAGCCGGCGTCGGACGCTCAAGGCATCACCGTTCCGGGCGCTCTTGCAAACGACGCCCGGCCTGGGAAGAAGCCACCATCGGAATCCATGTGGTAGCGCTTGTTTGTTCGCGGAACAAAGTGTATTCCGGCGCGCTTCCCCCGTTTCTTGGACTTGATCTGCCTCAAGGCTGTGAGCCCGTCTGTCCGTTAGAGTTTGCGAAAATATGAGGGCGCTCCGGTCTGCACCCAACGGACGAAAGAGGACAAGCAAATGACTATGACCGGACTTTCGAGTATCGACCATGCCGTTCATGCCACCAATGAATGGTTGATCGAGATTGACGAACAGCTGGAATGGGCGGACCGGCAGCGCGCCTATCGGTTATTGCGTGCGGTGCTTCAGGCCCTTCGCGATCTGCTCATCGTCGATGAAGCCGCGCAGCTGGGCGCGCAATTGCCGGTGCTGATTCGCGGCATTTACTATGAGGGCTGGCATCCGGCGGGCGTTCCCGCCAAAAAGCGCTCCAAGGCCGATTTCGTCGCCAGGGTCGAAAAGGCGTTCAAGACCGATCCGATAGACGATGTCGAGGAAGCCATAACCGCGGTGTTCAGGCTTTTGAACCGCCACATTGCAAGCGGCGAAGTCGAGGATGTCCGCCACGCCTTGCGCAAGGGATTGCGTAACATCTGGCCGGAATTCGATGTCGAAGGCGCGCCGCGGCCGGGCCTTTAACGCAAGATAATGGCCACACGCGGTTTGTAATCCCGTTGGCATGTTCGTAAACATGAGATGCTGGTATAAATGGTTTGGCGTCGTTGCAAACGCGTGTGTTTCATGGTCTTCAAACGCTTGACCTCATTCCCCAGCTTGACCGGATGAGGAACGGGACGCATTGGCAAGAAAAATGTTCGACGCGATGAGGGAGACGGCGGCGGTCACCGCCCCGGCAATGAGTGCAATCAAAACCGCGGGCCAGAGGCGCAGGTTTTCCAGGACCTCCACCTTGCCAATCTCCGCCAACAGAACCCAGGGCGCGCCTTTGAAATAGACAGGCGAATACACCGATAGAACGGGGATGTTCCGATAGTTCTGAATGATCCGGGCGCTGCTGAACCCAGCCAGGCCTGATCAAGGGCAGACAAAATGAGAAAAGGTAACGATGAATGGGTGCTCATTACGGGAGCATCCAGCGGCTTTGGAGAAGAGTTCGCTCGCCAATATGCCAAACTGGGCCATCCCTTGATCCTCGTGGCACGCCGATTGGACCGCCTCCAAAAGCTTGCCGACACGCTACGTCAGCAATACCGCGTCAATGTTGTCACAGAGCAGGTTGACCTTTCGTCCGTAAAGGCGGTTGGCGAACTGCATGAGCGGCTCCGCGAGCGAAACATTGAGATCGACATTCTCATCAACAATGCCGGTCACGGCTTACAAGGGCCATTCCTGGACAGCCAGTTGGGCGACGCATTGTCGATGATCGAACTAGACATCGTGAGTCTGACAGCGACTACTCACATCTTTACTCAGGACATGCGCCGACGCCAAAGAGGGAAGATCTTACTGGTCGCCAGCCTTTTGGCATTCTACGGCGTGCAGAATTTTGCGGTTTATGGAGCGACCAAAGCCTATGTGCTGCGTCTAGCCGAAGCTCTTCATCTTGAGCTCAAAAAGGATGGCATCACTGTTACCGCACTTTGTCCCGGCATGTCGAACACCGGATTCGCAAGCGCTGCACAGCAAAAGATCACGCTTGGTCTGAAACTGTTGATGATGCAGCCGAAGCCCGTAGTGCGTGCGGGCATCCTCGCGCTGCGATCGGGGCGCAGAAGCGTCGTTCCGGGCTGGGCCAACAAAGCTGCCGTGTTCTTTGTCTGGGCAACTCCGCGGTGGCTACACCAAGGCATCTTTTGTCGAATCATGAATTAATGAGCCAATCTACGAGCATCGCCGACGTCGTCCATCGGTCACCGTATTGTTCGATGGCGACAAGGCGGGTCGCGAAGGCTCCGCGTCTGCGGTCGAAAAGCTCGCTGTTAACCTCTACGTGTGGGCTCCGGACGTGTCGGACGGCTTCAAATTCCACAAATCTGCAGAGGCCGTATTCAACAAGATTGTCGGGTGTTGAAAGAGCCGACACGAGCAAGCTGCCAGGTAGGCGACTTTTGTTTTTACCTGCGTACGTCGGCTTTCAGGGCTGTAAGCGGACATAGTTCAAAGGGCCAGATCCCTACCGAATCTGCGGTGCATCGAAGAGCAGGTTAAGGTGGTTGCGAGCCCCCGCAACCAATTAAATCAATTACTTACGGCGCCTTTTGCGGCGCCGAACTTATTTTTGGAAGCATTCTGGAGGTACTTGATTCAGATTACTGTGGGGTTAACATAGATGGTTTCAGCCTCTAACCTCCAAGAATGGACGAAAGACAGCGTGCACGATTAGGTTGGGTTAGGCTATTCGAAGCCACTGGGAATGCGGGGATAGTTAGCAGGCGATGTGGCATCTCTCGCCCTACGCTTCGCAAGTGGTTGCAGCGGTACAGAGAAGATGGAATTTGTGGGTTGGCGGATCAAAGCCGCCGTCCTCTGTCATCGCCAAACAAGAAGGTCAGCTCCGAGATTGAGGCGTTGATTCTGGAGCTACGCAATGACCGCCAGTTGGGGGCGAAACGGCTTAGCAATGAGCTGTTGCGGTTGCATGAAATTTCAATATCGCCACCAACAATCCAAAAAGTTTTGATCCGCAACGGTCTGGGCGAGCTGCCTTCTCGACTAAAACGGAGAAAACACCCCAAGCGCTATAACCGGCCAATTCCCGGTGACCGCGTCCAAATGGATGTTTGCAAGATTGCCCCCGGCCTATACCACTTCGCGGCCATAGATGATTGTTCTCGATACAAGGTTTTGGGGTTATTTCCAAGAAGGACCGCAGCCAATACCATCCGTTTTCTGGATCGGGTCCTGGAAGAAATGCCGTTTCCCATTCAGCGCGTTCAGACTGACCGGGGACGCGAGTTCTTCGCTTACAAGGTCCAGGAATGGCTTCAGCAACACTGTATCAAATTCCGACCCATCAGGCCCCGCTCACCCCATTTGAACGGCAAAGTCGAGCGCGGACACAAAACCGATCTTCAAGAATTTTATGCAACCGTTGACCTCAAAGATCCTGAATTGGAATTGCGGCTGGCAGAGTGGCAGCACTTTTATAACTGGCATCGCCCACACTCTTCCCTGGGCGGAAAAACACCCATGGACCGATATCATGAACTGAGCGCAAAGACGCCACTCTGGGATCAAGTCGAAGCTCTGTACAAACCCGAAAACGAGCACGTTCGAGAGCAGAACTTTATGATTGATCAGACGCTCAGAAAATTGAAATGATGTCTGTTAACCTCACACATTTTTCAACCGCTTCATCAAAAAATGGGTCGCACCCATCCGCATCTTGACGGTGCCGAAAGGATGTTCGACTGTCTCACGGCGCCGGCGCATGGCCTCAGGGTTCTCATCGAGCCGCCGCTGCATGTCCTCGACAAGATGTTCATGTTCCCAGCGGCTGATACGCCGTTCCTT
>CAYWBS010000360.1:0-4238 GCA_964456215.1 uncultured Hyphomicrobiaceae bacterium | reverse complement strand
CGGATTAAGCGCTCAAGCTCTTGGACGCCCCCGATCCGCTCGAAGCCGAGCTACTCGGAAAGTTCTCTTATCAGACAAACCAAGCCGTATTTCATCGCGACCAGCGTTGGATGCCGCGACGGAAGCGGCTCTGGTCAAGTTGGAACTATCTGAAAAAGGGACACGGGTCCCACGCCAGCCTGTGCGTGACGTACTGGATGAATCGGCTTCAGAAACTGCCAACCGACACCAATCTGTTTGTGACCCTCAATCCTTCCGGAGAGATCCATCCGAAGGCAATCGAAGCCGAGTTCGACTACGATCATCCCATATTCTGCGCCGAGGCGATTAAAGCGCAAAAAGCCCTTTGGGCCCTTCAGGGTCGAAAGCGGACATGGTTCTGCGGCAGCTATTTTGGCTATGGGTTCCACGAAGATGGCGCACAGAGCGGTCTCGCGGTTGCTGAACAGCTCGGACAGGTACGCCGCCCCTGGCGGGTTGCAAATGAATCCGGCCGGATCGCGCTCGCCGCTTCGGCGTTTGCGGAGGCCGCGGAATGACTCGGATGTGCGAGGCGCTCTATCTCGGGAAAGTGGTTCACAAGAGGCTGCGGCCCCAGACGCATGCCCTGCGTTACACCGTCTTTGCCGTATTGTTCGACTGCGACAGGCTGGACGCGCTGGAGCGGCGTCTTCGCCTGTTTTCCTACAACCGCTTCAATCTTTTTAGTCTTTACGACCGGGACCATGGCGACGGCGCCGCCCTTCGAAGCTATTTGCGCGAAGTCGCGGCGGAGGTCGTTCATAGCGGTGAGATCAAACAGTTCCTTATGCTGTGTTACCCGCGGATCCTAGGCTATGCCTTTAATCCGGTGACCGTCTACTTTGGTCTCGACGCCAATGGCCGGGTTCAGGTCGTCATCTATGAAGTCAACAACACGTTCGGCGAACGCAAATCTTATGTCTTGCCCGCGGAGCCGAACGCGGCCGGCCTAATTGAACAGCGCTGCCGCAAGCGGCTTTACGTTTCGCCATTTAATGCAGATGAGGGCACGTACAGCTTTCATGTCACACCCCTTGGCGACGATTTTACGCTCGGTGTGGCTCTAAGAGATGAGAGCGGTCCTCTACTCAAGGCCCATTTCCGCGGCCAGAGAGCAGATCTGACAGACAAGGGGCTGCTCTTCGCGCTCGCCCGCACCGGCTGGATGACCGCGAAAGTGACAGCCGGCATTCACTATGAAGCCGCGAAGCTCTGGCTGAAAGGCTTGCAGCTGGTGCCGCGGCCGGCCCCTCCGGGCAGTCCGGTGGCGTTCATGGAATTCCCGAAGGAAGACATCTAAGCCATGCTTGAAGAATTGACTGCGGGCGGCGCCGAACGGCACGAACCGCTGACCAAAGCCATGACCCAGGTGGTGAAGCGTTGCGCCCGCTATCTGTTGAGGTGGGAGCCAACGGGATCGGTTCTGGTCGAATTGCCGACGGGCCAGAAAATCCGGTTCGGGCGGGCAGGCGTTCATGACGAGCCTATTCTTAGACTGCACAACTACCGAGTGCTCGCTAAGACTTTACGCCGTGGAGCAATCGGTTTCGCTGAAGCATTCATTGATGGTGACATTGAGTGCACCGATCTGACCGCTCTTTTCCGGTTTTTCGTCCGCAACCGTGACAAGCTGCAACGGACGAGTCGCGGCCTGTTCAAGGTGCGAATCGCCGACCGCATTGCTCATCTTGCCCGGCGCAATTCGCGCTTGGGAAGCCGCCGCAACATTATTGAACATTACGACCTTGGCAACGATTTCTTCAAGCTCTGGCTCGATTCGGAGATGAACTATTCGAGCGGGCTTTATGTCGGAGGCGCGGGGTCTCTTGAGGATGCGCAACGCGCCAAGCTCGATCTCATCCTCGATATGCTGGGCCTCTCTGACAAATCACACATCCTGGAAATCGGATGCGGTTGGGGGGCCTTTGCCCGACTTGCCGCACAGAGGTATGGCGTCAGGGTGACGGGCGTCACGTTATCGCGCGAGCAACTGCAGCACGCATGTGAACAGGCCGCGAGATTGGGACTAGGCGCGAATTGCAGCTTCCGGCTTCAAGATTATCGGGATGTCAGCGATCGCTTTGACCATATCGTCTCCGTAGAAATGATCGAAGCTGTCGGCAAAGAGTATTGGCCGACATATTTCCGGATCTTGAACGATCGGCTGAAACCGGGCGGCACGGCGGTGCTCCAGGCCATCACCATCGATGACACGCGATATGACAGATACCGGCGGTCAACGGACTTCATTCAACGTTACATATTTCCCGGCGGCATGCTGCCGAGCCGGGCCGCCATCGAAAGTCAAGCTGAAAAAGCAGGCTTCACGCTCGAGCGCGTCGAACAATTCGGTCCATGCTACGCTCGCACGCTGTGGGAATGGCAAAATCGCTTCCAGGCGGCGTGGGCTGAGATTGCAGAGCTTGGTTTCGACCAGCGATTCCGTCGCCTCTGGCGGTATTATCTTTGTTATTGTGAAGCTGGATTTCTGGAAGGCGTGCTTGCCGTGGGTTTGTACCGTCTGCGTAAGCCTTAGCCGGCCTGCTTAAAGACAAAAGTGCGGATCACCCAGAAATAGACGGTGTTCGGCAGCCTCCTCAACAGCTTCATTATAAGACCGAAGGTTAGCGGAAATATAATCTCGTATTTTCGGCGCTGCACTCCCTTCAAGAGATCCTGAGCCGCCTGCGTCGCCGGAATGATGCCTGGCATTGGAAAAGGATTGTTCTCGGTCATCGGCGTATCGACAAAGCCGGGATTGACGAGGGAGACATTAATACCCCGCGGCGCGAGTTCCACCCGGAGTGTTTCCGCCAAATTGATGAGCGCCGCCTTTGTGGGCCCGTACGCAATCGCTCGGGGCAGCCCCCGATAACCGGCAACCGACGCGACAATGACGATATGTCCACGCCCTCTTGCCAGCATGCCAGGGAGGAGAGCGTTGAGGGAATGGATAACGCCCATATAATTCACCTCAACGCCCGCGCGAATGACCTTGAGATCAAATTCACTCACATCCATCAACTTCCAGATGCCGGCATTGAGAACGGCAAGATCGATAGAACCGGCCGACGCCTCGATATCGCTGACACAGGTCGAGACGGCGTCGGCGTCGGTGACGTCAAGCGGATAGGCGACAATCGTTTTCGAATCCGCTGCCAACTCATCCAACTTGTCTTTTGAGCGCGCTGACACGGCAACATTGGCGACCTTGCCATCGAGCAGTCGCGCCAGCTCCAGGCCCATGCCCGAGCTGGCGCCGGTGATCCAAGCCGTCGTCCAGGTGTTATTGCTCATCGCCAATAAGGTTAGATTCCGACCAGCGGCTGAAGAAGGCGGCCGAAGAATCCTTTGAAACGGGTTGGCGCCTCCGTCGCGACAAGGCAGATGCAAGGCTCGCCATGCTCAACACGCGGTTGATGCTCGACATGCTCATCCAGATCCGCGATATCGCCCGGGCCGAACCGGCCAAACTCGTCCCGGTAGGCCCCTGACAGAATGAGTGTCATTTCAGCGCCGCCATGGCCGTGCTCCGGCATAGATTTGCCCGGCGCAATGTGCAGCATGTACAATGACGATTTCGTAGGTGAGGACAGGCTTATTGCGTGCCTGCGCACACCCGGCGCAATGATAGTCCAGGCAACGTCGTCGAGCGCGGGGCCTACGAATCGCTGCAATGGCGAAGGCACGTCGCTGTCTTGAACTTGAGGGCGGATCGCCTCTGGGCGAGTTGCCAGGGCACGGCGTTCGCCCTCGTCGAGTTTGTGCATTAGGTGGCCGAAAGCGTCCTCGGACAATTCGGCTTTTTCGCCCACTTCCAGGAGCTGCCCGCCAATCACCTCGGCATCTCGCACCGCGTGACGGCAGACATCACACATGACAAGATGTGACGCGACGATGACCGCAAATGCCTCATCGAGATCACCGCTCGCATATCTGAGTAGCGTGGCGTCGTCGAGATGATGGTGGACGGTCACTTCAGTTCCTCCAGTTTGGCCCGCAGTTTTCCATAGGCGAGCCGCATACGCGATTTTACTGTGCCCAGAGGCAGCTCCAGTCTTGCGGCGATTTCGCTCTGCGGCAGATCATGGACAAAAGCGAGTTCGATGATCTGCCTTTGCTCGTCGGGGAGTTCCATGAGCGCGTCGGCGACCAGATCGGCCTTCTGACCGGCGAAAGCCTCGTCCTCTGCGTCGGCCTCGCCGGACGGAAGATCC
>CAYWBS010000359.1:0-4245 GCA_964456215.1 uncultured Hyphomicrobiaceae bacterium | reverse complement strand
TTTTGGGCAGAAACTTGCTTTCTCTTCTTTTTCCCAAAGTATTATTTGAGGTGGCCAAGTGCATCTGCATAGTCGAAACCCAAGCTCTTTTGCCAGTTCGGCCTCACTCAGCGCCAGAGCTTTTTCGGCGGTTTCAATATGCTGTCTAATGTCATCAAAAGCCTTCCCTTCCGGCAGTTCAGCACGAATGCCCCTGAAAATATCAATGACAGCTTTTGCCGCAGCGAGATACTCATTTAGTTGATCAAAGACCATGCCGAATCCCCCGCAAAACAAAGTTCCAGATACTACGCTCACAGCGATGGCGTTTGCTGAGCGGCTGGCCGAATGCTACGCCGCCAATGGGGGCAATGTCACTGAACTTTTTGCTGCTTTTGTGGGGATAGTTGTGGAACAGAACAAGGGTGTCGGCCTCGCCTCTCTTGAGGCGACTGACCGATTCCTATCGAGATCAAGCGATCATTCATCGGATAAGTAATGGCCCGACATTCATTTTATTCTAATTGCTTTACCAGACGTTTGATAGGTCAGGCGCTTGCCGACGACACCTTTCAAAGCGATTTCCGCCCGCCTTTCGTCGTCAACGCCTTTGGCGATACGGTTAGTATACCGGAAATCGAACTCCGCCAAATATCTATGCAAATGCCGTTCGCCACAGTGCTGATAAACGCCCTTCATGCCGCGCTTGAAGATCGAGAAAAAGCCTTCAACGGTATTGGTGTGAATGGTGCGCTCTTCGCCATACCGCGCATATTCGCCCTTGCTGTGATCGACGCGCTCATGGCTGGCGAATGCGTCATCCTTATTCATATGCTTGTACCAAGTGGCGCTATCGGTCATCACCGCGCTTTCGGCGTCGATGTTCTCTTGGATGATGGGCAGCAAATCGGCCATGCTGGTGCCGGATACGTGGAAGCTCCGCGCCGAGCCGTCGCGCTGAACGAGGGTCAGAACGGCATTGCGGAAAGCCCAGCCAGGGGGAAGGCGCTTAGGCGATTCTGCTTGACGGCCTTGAATGGTCTCGTCGATTTCGACAATCTCGCCAGCGCCGCCCATGTGGGCCAGGGAGCCGGAGCGCAGCGCTTCACGAATACGGTGGCCGATGAACCAAGCGGTCTTCAGAGTGACGCCCAGGGTGCGGTGCAACTGGTTAGAGCTGATGCCCTTCTTGCTGGAAACGATCAGATAGAACGCTTGCAGCCAAAGGCGCATGGGCACATGGCTTTTCTCGAAGATGGTGCCGATCTTGACGTTGAACTGCTTGCGGCATTTGTAGCATTTGTAAAGGCCGATGCGGGTCGCCTCGCCGCGCATTTTATTGATGCGCTTGGTTTCGCCGCAATGGGGGCACACGGGGCCATCGGGCCAAATCCGGGCCTCAACCCAATCATAAGCCGCCTGTTCATTCTGAAGGTGTTTTTGAGACATAAGGGACATGGCTTAACTCCTTGTCTCTTATATATAATCATTCAATTGGGGTTTGACAAGTATAATATCGCCCCGAAATCAAATGAACAAACGGTGTGTCCGCGAAGAAGCTCGGCGCAGACAAACGTATCTGTCCCGTGCCGGCAGTGGGCTGGTCCCGGATACTGCTCTCGAGCGCATCAAACTCGTCGAGCAGGCGGTTGCATCGCTCCAAGTAAGCCTGACCGACACCCGTCAAACTGACGTTGCGCGTATCGCGGTTTAGGAGCTTAAGTCCGAGGCGCTCTTCGAGTTGGCTGACATATTTGCTCGCCAACGCCCTGGACATGTTGAGCTTCTCCGCAGCGGCCGTGAAGGATCGTTTTTCAGCGACGGCTGCAAAGGTACGCATTCCTACGATAACGTCCATTCCGAACTTAAATCACCAACGGCACTGCCTCATGGACCGCGCGATGAAGAAATGCTCCCACAATCGCCTTACCCCCTATCCACGATTTTTTCAACCCAGATGAACGTTTTTGTTAAAGTGGAATCGAAAAATCCGCTTTTTGACAAATATAAAACCGTCGGCCTGTGAAATATAATACCTGATTGTTTTTGGTTTGCCGTTTACCGTCATGCCGAGATTTGAATGTACTCGAAGATAGCTATCGTTGAGCATGATAATAAAGAGGCAATCGGCATAAATTCTTGGACCAATATCCCCGCAGACTGGACAGACCGGTGGAAGGTAGGCGGCGTGACGGCAGCCGGCAATTCGCCATTGATAGATTTATCCCGATCGCATTTACTGACGCTGAACCCTTCCGAGCCGTAATGTTCCGTGGTTACTCCGACTTCCGTTGACGATCCACGCCATCCGCCGGCCCGCTGGCTGATTCTGGCCGGCGTGTGGCTCATCTATTTCAGTTTTGGCCTGACAGTCACCGGCATTGCGCCATTGGTTGCGCCCATTATCCGCGATCTTGACATGACGCACACCGAAATGGGCAGCATTCTCGGAGCATGGCAGCTCGTTTATATCGTCTCGGCTATTCCTTTGGGCATCGTCGTCGACTGGCTACGGCCTCGGCGGGCTTTGTTCATTGCCGCCATTTTGATTGCCGGCTCCGGACTCGCGAGAAGTTTTTCGGAAAATCACGTCACAATGTTTTTTGCCGTCGCGCTTTTCGGTTTCGGCGGTCCGATGGTTTCCGCAGGTGCACCAAAGGTCGTAAGCCAATGGTTCAGGGGTCCCGAAAGAGGACTGGCGATGGGATTGTACATAACGGGGCCGGCCCTGGCCGGCGTGCTGACGCTCTCTTCAAGCAATGCCGTCCTTATGCCCTGGCTCAACGGCGATTGGCGAAGTGTGCTGCGGATCTGGGCAGCCATTGCATTGGCTGCGGGCGTGATCTGGCTAATTGTCTCTGCTGGCAGGCGGGGGCGGCAAATGGAAAGCGACCTTAGGCCGCGGCCGAAAGTTCCATCTCTTGTCGAGACGCGGTCGCTGCTCGTCCTCAGGCCCGTTCAGATTTTGCTGGCAATCAGCATCTGCATTTTCATCTTCAATCACGGACTGAATAATTGGCTACCCGAACTTTTGCGCTCCGGGGGCATGAGCGCGGCCAGCGCCGGATATTGGGCGGCGATTCCAACTTTTGTCGGTGTGCTTGCGGCGCTTCTCATTCCAAAACTGGCAACGCCCGAGCGACGCCTGTCGATCCTGGCGCTCCTGGCGATTGCCGCGGGCCTGGCAAGCCTTTGCCTGTTGGCCTCCTCCGGCCCGGTGCTGCTTTTTGGTCTCATCCTTCAGGGTATTGCGCGGGGCTCCCTGATGGCCGTTGCAATATTGACCTTGATCGAGCTGCCGGTCGTCGGAGAAAAGCGAGTCGGCACCGCGAGCGGCATGTTTTTTTCGGCCGCCGAAATCGGCGGTGTCTGCGGACCTTTGGCCTTTGGATTGCTCTATGACGCGACCGGCGGCTTCGCAGCTAGCCTTCATATGCTGACCGGAATCGCTGCCATCCTTCTTGCGGCCGTGCTGTTACTGCGCCAATCATATTCGTCCGTCGGAGGAATTCGATAGCCGACTGCATCATTCGCCATATCGGATCGGATCTTGGATGGGTGAGAAAGCCGCTTTGAAAGGATGCGTCTCGTCCGGCCGCTACATCCGGCAAGGGAGGGAAGGAATGCTCACACCCGCGCATCCACATTCTCTGAGTCACCGGTTGCTGTTTATAGACCCGAGCGACATTGCGTTTCCGCCTGCGATCAATCTCTTCGATGCCAATCTGGAGCGTATCGCAAGCTACGGCGAAGTGGACCGGGAACGTATTCTCGCGGGTACGATCGAACTCTATGAGTATTTTTTCTCCGCATTGCTGGGAGCTGGTCTCTCACAAAAGCAAAACCTCATTTTCCGCTACCTCGCCCACCTCATGCTCAAGATTCGTGGTGCCAATATCCATACGCTTCGCGACCTGCTTGAGACGCCCGAGCGGTTTCAAGATGACATTGCAAAACTCGACGGCACCGCACGGCTCTTTTTCGAACGACAATTCTTCGACAAGTCCTTTGACGATACGCGCATGCAGGTGGTGCGCAGACTGTGGGGCGTGATCTCCAATCCGACATTCGAGCGTATCTTCTCAGCGCGCGCCTCCAAGATCGACTTCTTTGCCGCCATGAATGCCGGCAAGATCATCCTCATCAACACCGCCAAGGATCTCCTCAAGCAAGAAGGCACTGCCATCTTCGGCCGGTTCTTTATTGCCATGATCGCCCAGGCAGCCATAGAACGGGCACTCATACCAAGAGAGCAGCGCACGCCCA
>CAYWBS010000358.1:0-4245 GCA_964456215.1 uncultured Hyphomicrobiaceae bacterium | reverse complement strand
CCGAGTTTTTGCAGAATAGCCGAGACATGGGCCTTGACGGTCGCCTCCGAGACACCGAGTTGGTAGGCGATCTGCTTGTTCAGCAACCCCTCGCCAAGCATCATAAGCACGCGAACCTGTTGCGGCGTCAGCGACGAAAGCCGGGACAGCAATTCAACGGATTCATCGTCCCCTTCTTCCGTCAGGTCCAGATCCGGCGGCGTCCAAACACCGCCGTCGAAGACTTCCTTGACCGCAGTGCGGATCGCATCGACGGGCTGCGATTTCGGAATAAAACCGGACGCCCCCAACTCGATGCAACGGCTTATCGTCGTAACGTCTTCCGTCGACGACACGATGACGACCGGAATTTCAGGATACTGGGCGCGCAGATACATGAGGCCCGTATACCCTTTGACTCCCGGCATTTTGAGATCGAGGAGAACGAGGTCGGTCTCGGTGTGCTGCTCCAAGGCCTTTGAAAGCTCATCGAGCGAACCGGCCTCGGAAATCACCAAATCGTCGAAACAATCTGACAGAGCCTGGCGCAAAGCATCCCGAAAGAGCGGATGGTCGTCAACAATTATCGTATGGTGGCCTGACATGCGTCTTCCGGGTATATGTGCGCTATTGACTCGTCCCGCTGGTGCCTCCCTTATTCATGCTGGCGGGCTAATGTCGATTCGAACCAATTGAAAATACCCTATTTTGGATGGTCTGGCCAATCCGCAGTCCATAGTCGTTAACCATGAAAAGACATGAATTCTGGCTGAAATAAACGTGTTAGCGCGGCACCCGAACGTGAATTCCTTCGATTTCCGGAGCCTTGCCGACATCTTCCCGGCCGATGTCATTGCCGGACATTCCCGATCTGTCCGACATGCGGGACTGCCGCACTCAGGCCCAACTCGCCTGCGATGACGATGCGGATAAGGAGCTGACAAGGAATATGGAAGGTCCGGGCTTGGCCGATCACCCGCAACATTTCGCCTACCGGAAAGAAAGCCGCGCTCTGCGGATCGCCGTTGTCGTTCTGCTGGTGATCGCCGCGCTCATTGTCCCGGTTTTCGCGCCGCTCCTTGACGGTGTGCATCTGTTTGGTTTTCCGATCGGGTATTTTCTGACCGCCCAGGGCGCCATTATTCTTTGCGTGGCCGCCCTCTTCTGGTTTGTCACGATGCAATACCGGACAGACGGAAAATTCGGCGTAGTCGACGACGAATAAGAGGCCCGCTATGGCGATCCAATCCTCTTACCGAACGGTCAACCCCAGGCTGAAGACCCATTTCGCCATTTATTCCAGCGCCGTCACCTGCCTGGTGATGCTGCTGATCATCTTTGAGCAACTTGGCTTCAACCAGGCTTGGTTGTCCCACATCATGATTATGACGCCGGTCCTGTTTGTTCTGGCCATCGGCGTTATGGCTTTCACGCGCGATGTGGACGATTTCCATACCTCCGGCCGGCGCGTACCGGCCGCCTTCAACGGATTTGCTCTCGTCATGGCGAGTTTTGGCGGCGTCGGCCTTCTGGGATTGACCGGAGCGCTCTTCTTCAACGGCTTCGATGCGCTTTCGCTGGTTCTTGGCTGGACCGGCGGCTTTGTACTCATGGCGGTCTTGTTTTTGCCCAACCTGAGAAGAGCCGGCACGTTCACATTACCGGGATTTCTGGCAGTGCGATTTGACAGCCAGGCCCTGCGTATCGCTGCCGCCGCCATTTTGCTCGTACCGCTGTTTCTCATTCTGATCGCCGAACTCAAGGCCGGCGCATTTGCCGCGTCCTACGTCATCGGGCTGTCCCGCGAGACGCTGATCTGGATATGCGGCCTCCTTCTGGTTTTGATGGTGATCTGGGGCGGCATGCGGAGCCTCACCTGGACGCAATGCGCGCTGTTTATCCTCCTGATAGCGGGCGTTCTGACACCGCTCACAATCCTGGCGATCCAGCTCACCAATCTACCGTTTCCGCAATTGACGTATGGCACCTTGCTCGGCGATCTCGGCCAGCTCGAATTGGCAAGCGCGCTGGCAGGCAATTCCCCTGCAGGGCTTGCCGGCGCCTTTCCCGCCGGCGAGGCGGCCCGGCTTAGCAAACCCTTCTTGCAAGCATTCGGTTCACTCAGCCGGGCCGACTTCTTCGCCTTGACCCTCAGCATCATGCTTGGCGTGGCGGCCCTGCCCTCACTTCTCGCCCGCGCCGGCTCGGCGGTCAGCGTCCACGGCGCCCGCAACTCCGCCGGCTGGGGCCTGTTTCTGCTGGCGATTTTTCTCATTTCCGCGCCCGCCTATGCGGTCTTTTCAAAATACATCGTGCTCAGAGGCCTGCTCGGACAGCCCGTCGACCTGGCGCCCGAATGGTCGCAGGGCCTCATATCGAAAGGATTGCTGGTTCTCAATGACCAGAATCAGGACTCGCGGCTTGAACTCGCGGAGCTGGCCTTTGCCAGGGATGGCGTTATGTTCTTTCTCCCCATTGCCGCGGAATTTCCCGTCATCATCGCCACGTTGACGGTCTCGGCGGTGATCGGCGGCGCCCTCGCCGGTGGGGCGGCGCAGACCGTTACCATCGCGGCGATATTGAGCGGCGACCTTTACCACCGCGTCTTAATTCGATCGGCGTCTCCCGCCAGCCAGGTGACGGCCGGGCGCATCGCCATCGGCTTAACCGTCATTTGCGCCATCTGGCTCGCGATCAACATCGATGCGGATGGCTTTAGACTCTTCGTTTGGTCCCTCTCACTGTGCGCCTCCTCCATATTCCCAGTCTTGCTTCTCTCAATCTGGTGGAAGAAATGCAGTGCGCCCGGAGCGCTTGCCGGTCTTCTGGCAGGTTTTGCCACGGCGTCAGGATATATCTATTCGACGGAATTCCTGGGACAGCAATTGTGGTTCGGCATCGACCCTATAGCCGCCGCTGTGTTCGGCGCTCCGGCTGCCGGGCTTGCGGCCTTATCGGTCAGCTATCTGACTCCGTCCAAGCCACAAGGAGACAAAACTCCCACGATTCCTCTGATGGCCGGCGGCGGACAAGGTTTGTATGGCGGGTCACAGCGTTCCGCCGCCCCGGGGCTGGGCACGTGAGCGCCGGGAAATTTACCCGGTCATATTCCGGACCGTAATTCGCCACTACCCGTCAGCCGCATAATCGAGACCGATAAATTTTCACCTTGCAGGGCCCGTAAGGACGAGAAAGCGCCAATGACGACGGATACGATAGCTATGCTTTATCCGAAGAAAACGCCGCGCCATACGGGCCGCCTTCGGGTCTCGGCCGTACACGACATCTATTATGAAGAATGCGGGAATCCGTCCGGCAAGCCGGCGGTCCTCGTTCATGGCGGTCCGGGCGGCGGCTCAAACCCGACGATGCGCCGTTACCATGACCCCGAGCGTTACCGGATCATCCTTTTCGATCAACGCGGTTGCGGGCGATCGTCGCCGCACGCCTCGCTTGAGGAGAATACGACGTGGGCTCTGGTCGAAGACATGGAGCGTCTGCGCGCCCATCTCGACATCCCGAAATGGCAGCTCTTCGGTGGCTCTTGGGGCTCGGCGCTTTCCCTGGCCTACGCCGAAAAATATCCCGAACGTGTGAGCGAACTTATTCTGCGCGGCATATTCACATTGCGGCGGCGGGAACTCGAATGGTTCTACCAGGAGGGATGTAGCTGGATATACCCGGATGCATTCGAAGCTTTCGTGGAAGTCATTCCCGAAGAGGAGCGCGGCGATATGATCGCCGCCTATTACAAGCGTCTGACCCATGAAAGCCCGGACATAAGGTTGAGAGCGGCCAAGGCATGGAGCGTTTGGGAAGGCACCACCCTTTCCCTTCTCGAAAACCCGGAGCGTATCGAGGCGTTCGGCGAGGACGACTACGCTCTGGCCTTTGCCCGCATCGAATGCCACTTTTTCGTCAATGGCGGTTTTTTCGGGTCCGACGATCAGCTCATTGCAAACGCGGACAGACTCCGGGAAATTCCCGGCGTCATCGTTCACGGCCGTTATGACGTTGTTACGCCGCTGAAAACGGCCTGGGAGCTCAAAGCCCGCTGGCCGGGTGCGGATCTGCGCATTGTGCCTGACGCGGGACACGCGATGAGCGAACCCGGCATCATCCGCGAGCTCGTCGCGGCGACGCGGAAATTCGCCAATTCTTGATTATCGCCCCAGCCGTTCGTGCCCCGATCGAACCACAGACAACGAGTTGTTAGAGCGTGTTCATTTTAGATGGACACGCGATAGGCCGCGACTGCGGCCCGGC
>CAYWBS010000357.1:0-4246 GCA_964456215.1 uncultured Hyphomicrobiaceae bacterium | reverse complement strand
AACATGGGTGTAACGGGCGTCGGGAAACTCCTTCCAGCCTTCCGCCGTCGCGTCCGGGCCGCCCAGCAGCGCGTCCCTGAAGGTTGTGCCGGACAATATGGCGCTATCGCCAACCGATAAGGCGGTTTGGCTGATGGCCCAGGAATTCATGTAGGACGGGTTCGATTTCCGGTCCCTGTAGAAATATCTGATCTGAGAGGAAAGTTTTGCGATATTGCTCTTTATTTTTGATTGTTGGTCGTCGGTGAGCGGCAGGCTGTCGTGCCTTGGAAATGCGCGCGGGGACAGCAGGATGGCCGAGAAATAGGTTTGCACGGAACCGCGAATACCGCCCGGCGCCAAATAAAGCATTGAGCCCATGGGGATCGCGAAGATCAGCATAATGACCAAAAGAAGCCAGACGGGTACTTTCTGGACATAGGGCTTCAGGGGATCCTTCAAGAGGGGCCAAACGAGATCAAGCAAAAAACTAAGCATGTGGTGCACCCTCTTTCAGCCAAACCAGGCAGGCTCTATCTATAGCGAAATTCATCGAAAGACTGGATTCTTTTGACGCTCTGTAAGCAAAGGAAGCTCTCCGACGTCGTTTGACGAAATAGAACGGCGTTTTGCGGTGTGATCGGCGGGGGCAAGACAAGGCCATGAAAAATAACAAAACGCTCTTGGTGTTATCATTGCTGATGGCTGTTGCCGCGCCGGAGGCCGCGGCCGAAATACGCGTCTTCGACGTGGAAACGGAAAAAGGCCGGGCGATGAAATTCGTCATCGTCGCCGCCGGCAGGATTACCGGCCGATGGGGCGGCAAAGCCGCGCGTGACGGCGGCAGGCAAGGCATCGTCAGAGCGTTCGAGCTGCCCTTGCAGGCCGGCACGCGGTTCGGCGTCAAGGTCAGAATCCCGCCGGTGCCGAAAGGCGATAGGCTGGTCATCGAACAGGTGGTCACGCGCCCGGAAAACCTGGCCGACGGCCGGCAAGTGCGCAAGGAATTCACCGCTGCCCATGTCTTTCTCGGGCGGAAATACAGGAATCCGCGCTATTGGTGGGTCTACATTCAGCGCACACCCAAGCGGGATTTCACCGGCACATGGACCTTCCGGCTCGCCAATAAGGGCCGTGAGCTTTTCTCACGGGACTTCCATCTCGGTAAGCCGGATACTCCGGCAAGGACCGCTTCTCCCGCGGCCAAGGCGCTGACGGGCAAGGCCCGGACGATCAAGGCCCGGTCAATCAAGGATTGTCCAACCTGCCCGGAAGCGCTCGTGATTCCGCCGGGCGCCTTCATGATGGGCGCCAACAAGAACGACGTGCTGGCGATGTATCCGATCCGGGCGATGGGGCGGACCGGCAATCCGAACCGGCCGTTCGGCGGCGAAAAATTCCGGCCCGGGGACCATGAATTCCCCAGGCACCGCGTCAGGATTTCCTATCGCTTCGGCATCGGCCGCACCGAGGTGACGGTCGGCGAGTTCAAGGCTTTCGCCGCCGAGACCGGATATCGCCCTGCAGGCGGCTGCTTCACCTATGAGAAGGACGCATCGATTGGCCACGACCGGCGCTACAAATATCGCGGTGGCCGGAGCTATCTCGATCCCGGCTATCCGCAAACCGGCAGGCACCCGGTGGTCTGCATCTCGCGGGCCGATATGAAGGCCTATCTCGCCTGGCTCGGCAACAAGACCGGCCGCGCCTACCGGTTGCCGACGGAAGCGGAGTGGGAATATGCCGCGCGCGCCGGCACGGACACCGCCTATTCTTACGGCAACGACCCGCTGAAGCTCTGCCGCTACGCCAATTTCGCCGATGGCGGCTCGTCGTTTCCGCAAGGGCTCCTGGCGTGCCGGGACGGGTTCGACGACCGTCCGGCCCCGGTCGGCAGCCTGGAGGCGAACGCCTTCGGCCTCCACGATGTCCACGGCAATGTCTTTGAGATGGTCGAGGATTGCTATAATCCGGGCTATGCGGGGGCGCCGGCCGACGGCTCGGCGTGGATGAGCGGGCCGTGCGAGACCTATGTGCTGCGCAGCACGTCCTTCGAAATGCTTTATGAGGGGGTGCGCTCGGCGAGCCGCCGCCCGGCCGCCAACGGCTATGATAAATCGAACCTGACCGGCTTCCGCGTCGCCGTGACGCTGGACTGAATCGGCCTCCATGGGGTGGCGGGCGGGGACGCCACGGCGCGGCCGTGCGCGGCCGTTTCATGTGAAACCGGGATTGGCAGCGATTTTTCTTGCCTTTCGGCCGTCCGGCCGGGCAAAGACCTTTGACGGCTCCGGCTTTGGCGGGTAATCTCCGCTCCGTTTTCCCGAAAGCGGTCGAAATCTCACCGGAGTCTCTCGTTTTAGTGGCGGCTTGCGGAGTGTTTCCAGGAAAAGTGGGCACCGGTTTTCCGTCCGGAAACACCAAAAATCAAAGGGTCAGCGGCCTGGATGCAAGGACATGAGCGAGCGCGGCTTTGATATCATCGTCATCGGCGGCGGCCATGCCGGCTGCGAAGCCGCGGCGGCCGCCGCGCGCATGGGAGCCAAGACGGCGCTCATCACCCATAAGTTCGCGACCGTCGGCGAGATGTCCTGCAACCCCGCCATCGGCGGCCTCGGCAAGGGGCATCTGGTGCGCGAGATCGATGCTCTTGACGGGCTGATGGGGCGCGTCATCGACCAGGCCGGCATTCAGTTCCGGGTCTTGAACCGTTCCAAGGGGCCGGCGGTCCAGGGGCCGCGCGCCCAGGCCGACCGCAAGCTCTACCGCCGCTATATGCAGGAAGCGGTTCGCGCCGTGGAAAATCTCACCGTCATCGAGGCGGCGGTCGAGGATCTGACCGTCAAGGACGATCGCGTGACCGGGGTCGTCACGGCCGACGGGAGCCACCACAAAGCGGGCGCGGTGGTGCTGACAACCGGCACCTTTCTCAACGGTCTTATCCACATCGGCGAGCGGCAAATTCCCGCCGGACGCCATGGCGAGGCGCCGGCGCTGGGGCTTTCCACGCGCCTTTACGGGCTCGGCCTGGCCATGGGGCGGCTGAAGACCGGGACGCCGCCGCGGCTGGACGGCACGACAATCGATTGGCGGGGACTCGAGGCGCAGCGGGGCGACGCGCCGCCAGTGCCGTTCTCATTCCTGAACGAGACGATCCGCCA
This sequence comes from uncultured Hyphomicrobiaceae bacterium, assembly GCA_964456215.1. Taxonomy (GTDB): domain Bacteria; phylum Pseudomonadota; class Alphaproteobacteria; order Rhizobiales; family BFAS01; genus MnTg02. The sequence goes on along the minus strand of CAYWBS010000357.1, from coordinate 1,106 downwards.
GGCGCAGGTGCCGTGCCATATTACCCATACCAACGCCCGGACCCACGAGATCATCGCCGCCAATATCGACCGGGCGCCGATCTATTCCGGGCAGATCGGCAGCACCGGGCCGCGCTACTGCCCGTCGATCGAGGACAAGATCGTCCGCTTTCGCGAGCGCTGCTCGCACCAGATCTTTCTCGAGCCCGAGGGCCTGGACGATACGACCATCTATCCGAACGGCATTTCCACCTCGCTCCCCGAAGAGGTCCAGCGCGCCTTCCTGAAGACCATCCCCGGCCTGGAAAACGCCCATGTCAAGCGGCCCGGCTATGCCATCGAATATGATTATGTCGACCCGCGCGAGCTGCTGGCGACCCTGGAGAGCAAGTCTCTGAGCGGTCTCTTTCTGGCCGGCCAGATCAACGGTACGACAGGCTATGAGGAGGCGGCGGCCCAGGGCCTGGTGGCCGGTATGAACGCCGCCCTGAAGGCGGCCGGCGGCGGGCGCGAGCTGATCATGAGCCGCGCCGACAGCTATACCGGCGTCATGATCGACGATCTGGTGAGCCGCGGCGTGACGGAGCCTTACCGGATGTTTACCTCGCGGGCGGAATACCGGCTGCGTCTCAGAGCCGACAATGCCGATCAGCGCTTGACGCCGGCGGGGATCGCCATAGGCTGTGTCGGCGGGACGCGGGCGGCCGCATTCGAGGAGAAGCGCGAGCATCTTCGGGCGGCGGAGACGCTCTTTAAGAGCCTGTCGATGACCCCCAATGAAGCCGGCCGCCGGGGCCTCAAGATCAATTGCGACGGCCGCCGCCGAAGCGCCTATGAATTGCTGGCCTATCCGAATATCGGTGTCGCCGACGTCGCGGCGCTGTGGCCGGAACTCGGTGACATCGCGCCGCGGATCGCCGCCCAGGTGGCCGTCGATGCCCGCTATGCCGTCTATCTGCGGCGCCAGGAGGCGGACATTCTGGCGCTCCGGAAAGATGAGCGCATGGCGATCCCGCGCGATCTGGACTATGGCCTCATTGCCGGCCTGTCGACGGAAGCCCGGCAGAAACTCGCCGCGCAGCGGCCCGCCACCCTGGCCCAGGCGGCGCGCGCCGACGGGGTGCCGG
>CAYWBS010000356.1:0-4250 GCA_964456215.1 uncultured Hyphomicrobiaceae bacterium | reverse complement strand
TCAATGCCCGTGGGCATTACCTGTGGGTGGTGAAACCGGACAAGACCGTCGAACTGCGCGCCGTTCAGATCGGTGTGGATGCCGGTCAGGAAACGGTCATTTCCGAGGGGCTCAGAGACGGCGAAACCGTGGTTACCGACGGCCAGCTGCGCTTGTTCCCGAACGCCCATGTGTCCACCGGTTCGGACGATCCGAAGAAGGATGGAAAAGGCAAAGCCGGTAAGAAAGTCAAGCCCGGACCGGCGGAGGCAAAGTCATGAACGTTCCCGAGCTTTGCATCAGCAGGCCGGTCATGACGACGCTGGTCATGTCGGCCATCGTCATTTTTGGCGTCTTTGCCTATCGCGGGCTGCCGGTGGCGGAACTGCCCAATGTCGATTTTCCGACCATCGAGGTTTCGGCGCGCCTGCCGGGCGCCAACCCTGAATCCATGGCGGCTTCGGTCGCCACACCCCTGGAGAACAGATTTTCCGTTATTTCAGGCCTGAAAACCATGACGTCCGTCAGTTCTCTTGGATCCACGCGGATTGCGCTCGAGTTCGATCTCAACCGAAACATCGACGCGGCGGCACTGGACGTCCAAACCGCGATCTCGGCGGCGCAGCGCAACCTGCCGGACGATTTGAGCGAACTGCCGACGCTGAGAAAGCGGAACCCGGCCAATTTCGCGATTTTCTATCTGCGGCTCAGTTTCGCTTCCCTGCCGATCGCGACCCTTAGCGATTACGCCGAAACGGTTCTGCAGCAGCGCTTCTCGACGATCGATGGCGTCGCCCAGGTGCTGTTCTGGGGGCAGCAGCGCTACGCGGTCCGTATCCAGGTCGATCCCAACGCCCTTGTGACCCGCAAACTCAGCCTGCAAGAGGTCGAGAACGCCGTCATCGCCGGCAACAGCAATTTGCCGACCGGATCGCTCAGCGGGCTCAACAAGGAAAGCTCCATCAACACGACCGGGGCGCTCAGCAACGCCGCCGGTTATAACAACGTGATCATTGCCTACCGGAATGGCGCGCCGGTGCGGGTCAAGGACATTGGCCGCGCGATCGACGATGTGGAAGAGAACAAGTCATCGACCTGGTTTGGCAACGACCAGGGCATGCTGATGGCCGTCTACCGCCAGCCGGGCTCCAACACCGTCAAGATCGTTGATGAAATCAAGAAATTATTGCCGCAAATTCGCCTGCAGCTTCCGGCGGCGATCGACATCGAGGTGATGTATGACCGCTCGGCCAGCATTCGCGCTTCGATCAACGATGTCCAATTCACGCTGACGCTGGCCGCAGCGCTCGTCGTGCTGGTGATATTCCTGTTCCTGCGCAATCTCAGGGCGACGGCGATCGCGTCGATTGCCCTGCCGATTTCCGTAATCGGCACCTTCAGCGCCATGTATATCCTCGGTTTCAGCCTCAACAATCTGTCGCTGATGGCGTTGACATTATCGGTCGGCTTCGTGGTCGACGATGCCATCGTGATGCTGGAAAACATCATGCGCCACCGGGAAAAGGGCATGCCGGCGATGCAGGCCGCTCTCATCGGATCGCGCGAAATCAGTTTCACGATATTGTCGATGACCATCTCGCTGGTGGCCGTGTTCATTCCCATTATCTTCATGGGCGGAATGGTTGGCCGGCTCCTCAACGAGTTCGCGCTGACGATTACCGCGGCGATCCTCGTCTCCGGTCTGGTGTCGCTGACACTTACGCCGATGATGTGCTCGCGCATGCTTGGCAGTCAGCAGTTCGAAAGTCACGGCCGCATTTACCGGGCGAGCGAGGCGGTCTTCAATGGCATGCTGCACATGTACGATTTGATGCTCAGATGGTGTCTTCGTCACAAGTTTCTTGTTTTTCTTTCGTTCCTCGCCACCATCGCGGCAACCGTCTATCTTTATGGAGTGATCCAGAAGGATTTCCTGCCTTCGGAGGATACCGGCCGGCTGCTCGCCCGTACCCAGGCCGGCGACGATGCATCCTATGATGCGCTTTTGGCCTACCAGCGGCAGGTTGCGAAGCTCGCCGAGGAAGATCCGAATATCAAGGCGGTGATGTCGCGGGCGGGGGCCGCCGGTTCAACCTTGTCGAACAATCGCGGCTTGATGCTGTTCACGTTGAAGCCGCACGCCGAACGCCCGGAAAAAAATATCGATAATATCGTTCAGGGTCTCAGGCGCAGACTGAATACGGTGCCCGGAATTCGGGTGTTCGTTCTCAATCCGCCGGCGATCAGAGTTGGCGGCCGGCTGACGAATGCCTCTTACCAATACACGTTGCAGGATCTCGATCTCGACAATCTTTACCACTGGTCGGACATTTTGACGACGGAAATGGCCGAACTGCCCGGCTTCCAGGATGTCACGACCGATCTGCGGATCACCAGCCCATCGGTCATGGTCGAGATCGATCGCGACAGGGCTTCGGCCCTGGGCGTCGATGCGCGGAGCATCGAGGCAACATTGTCGGCCGCCTTTGGCGCACGCAAAATATCGACGATCCTCACTTCCTCGAACCAGTATTCCGTGATTCTTGAAATTATTCCCGAATACCAGCATGATATTGCCGGACTGGAGAAACTCTATGTTCGCACGAACGCCGGCAATCTGATCCCCCTCAGCACCATCTCCAAAGCCAAGCCGGGAGTCGGCCCGCTGACGATCAACCATCAGGGACAGCTTCCCGCCGTCACGCTGTCCTTCAATCTGGAACCGAACGTGTCGCTCGGTACGGCCATCGATCGGATCACCGCGCTTGAAAGGCGTATCGGCATGCCCGGTTCGATCAGCACGAGCTTCGGCGGCACGGCGGGCGCGTTTCAGGAGTCGCTTCAAGGCATGGGCGTCCTGCTGTTCCTTGCCATCCTCGTCGTCTACATCGTGCTCGGCATCCTCTATGAAAGCTTCGTTCATCCGCTGACGATTTTGTCCGGCCTGCCGGCGGCCGGTCTGGGGGCGCTGATTGCTCTACTGGCATTCGACCTGCCGCTGACGCTTTATTCCTTCGTCGGCATCGTCATGCTGGTCGGCATCGTCAAGAAGAACGCGATCATGATGATCGATTTTGCCTTGCAGGCGCAGCGGCGCGACGGCAGGAAGCCGGAAGACGCGATCTATGAAGCCTGTCTGTTGCGCTTCAGGCCGATCATGATGACGACATTCGCGGCGCTGGCCGGCGCGCTGCCGATCGCCTTGGGGCATGGCGCCGGGGCGGAGGCGCGCGCGCCACTGGGAATCACCGTTGTCGGCGGTCTCGCATTGTCGCAGATCATCACGCTTTTTCTGACGCCGGTGATCTACATCTACCTTGACCGGCTGCAAACGCTGTTTTCCAGCCGCGGCCCGGCAAGCGCGGCCGCCGCGGCGGCGCCGGCCGGGGCACCGGGGGCGGAAGCGGGCGGTCCCGTGGGAGTCCTCGGACCTGGATCGGATCGATGATGGCGGCGCGGCTGGCCGGAACGGCCCTTGCCCGGCGGACCGGCCGAGGGGGCGAATTCCTTTCCCGAAAATGTTCGTTTTTCGTTAGTCGATGATATTTTCATAGGGTAAGGTCGGTCCGTACCATAGTCTTGTATCGACCATGGATTGACGCTGCTGTGGGGTCCGTGGGTAGATGACAATTTGCACGAAGGATCAATAGGTAATGAAGAATTTCCGTCTTTCGGCGGCCGTTTTATTGGCGACCGCCTTTCTCGTTTTCGCGCCGCTCAGCGTTCCGAAGGCGGTGGCTATGAACCAGTCGATTCCCAATATCGCCTCTGGAGTATTGAGCCCTGCAACTGATCTTCTACATCCGGCAGATTTTCGCCGGTATCGGCATTGCCATACCCGGCGTGTGCGGCGATGCGGCTTTCGCGTGAAACGCAGATGCGTGCGTTGGCGGCGGCGCCACTGCGTGCGTTGGCGGCGGCATCGCGTACGCCATTGCACCTTCCGCCCGCAGCGCTATTGCCACGGCTCGCGTGCGCGCAGACGTGAACCTGTACGCCGGCGTCGGCACCGTTAACTAGACCGAGCGGCGCAACGCCGCTGCAGGATCAAAACCTGCCTATCGCGCACGGCAGCGTTCGCGATAGGCAGGGAAACGTTCCTTGGGGCGCTGCATCGCGGCACATGTCGATTGGCGCTACGGATGGTCGGATTTTGCCTGGGTTGGCGAGCGCCGGCGGCGGCATGCCGAATAGCGAATAATCCGCTCAAGACCGCCGGATTTAACTCCATTGCTTCGTATGAATCATTGGACAAGCACGGGTCGGCACCC
>CAYWBS010000355.1:0-4269 GCA_964456215.1 uncultured Hyphomicrobiaceae bacterium | reverse complement strand
CCTCATTAAGCTCGTCTTAGGTGACGTAGCCCCGTTGTTTCGCTTTCTTGATCAGGCGCTTGACGTCTTGATCCGACATATCCAAAAGCGGATGGTCCTGAGCTTGCGCTTCGGGTTTTCGCTTTTTGGTCCTTGCCGTGGTCGTTGCCATATTCTACTCCGGTTCGTCCTTCGGGCGTCCTGGGCGGCAATCGCGTCGCGCCGGGGCCGGCCCAGCGAGCGACTTAAGATTGCGTTTGCCAGACAGCCAGCTTTTTGAACTCATCGTTCCGAATTTATTTACGATATATTGGAAGCACATCTCAACAGTTTGTCTTGTCAGCCGCGACGTCACCCCACGACGCAGCGCACCCTGTCAGAATTCTACTTAACCTTTTTCCCTTAAATCGGTATTAACTATCGCCATGCTTTCGGTGGCCCCTCTTACGTTCCGTGATGGATTGTTTGGCGGCTTCAATTGTCTCCTCAAATTTCTTGTCACTGTCGACTGGGGTTTCACTCGTCCGACCAACTCCCTCCAGTGCGTGAATTTCACTATGAAGTTGATTGATGTAGGACAGGTTTTCCTCAGTTTGGTCATGATGATAGGCGCACGCGGCGGCTTCGAATTCCTTGTTTAGCGCAACAAATCTGTTCTGCAACGCCAATAAGTGCCGCCAACCCGCTTCCACCTCCTCGCGTAAGGCGGCGGGCTGTGCAAATCGATTACTTCTGTGTGTAATCGCTCGTTTGACCTGACCCAAGACACTTTCCTGGCCTTTGTGACTCAATTGAGTACGCAATTGGTCTCTGTCAAGTGAATTTTGCATAGTTTGTATTTCAAGTATGGCATTGCGAAGAGCCGTTAAGGCCGGGCTTTTAAAGTCGAGCTCAGCGATCTCTTCTGCATAATCAGCGATTAGCCAAGGGTGGGTTAGCATTGTCTGAACAAGTAGTGCTTCACGGGGAACCAGGGTAGGCCCTGATTTGCTCAAGAACTTGCTAGTGAAAAGGGAGTCTGTCGGTGCTTCCCGCAATTGCATTTTCGCTATAGGGGGGCGACGAACTTTTTCCCTCCAGCTCCACCTTTGGTTGTCGCGACGCCGTGTGTTTGGTTCGCTATTTGAATTTGATGGTTCTGCGCCGGGCAGAAATCCTCTGGTTTGTAAGTAGGATCTTTGCTTTTGTATTTTCTGTAAGTCCTCCTTTAGGTCTCCCCAGTAAGCGTCACGCAACGTCCTATCTTGTATACGATTTATCTGGCCCTTTATCCTTTCATAAAGCGAGGAACGCTTCTCAGGAGTATCCCAAAGATCCGAGCCTGCTTCTCTCATTACTATTACGTCCGCAAGCTGTCTCGCATTACTCAATATCCCACTAAACGCATCCTTTCCTTCAAAGCGGATGAGATCGTCGGGGTCCTGTCCTTTGGGCAAAAAGGCGAAGCGCAAGCCAAAACCAGGCTTTAGGAGTGGCAGGGCGGTGTCTACAGCCCGGTAGGCGGCTTTTTGTCCAGCCGCATCGCCGTCGAAGCAGAGGATCGGCTCCGGCGCCATCCGCCATAACAGCCTAAGCTGGCTTTCGGTAAGCGCCGTTCCCAGCGGGGCGACCGTGTTGGCGAGCCCGGCGCCGGAAAGCGCGATCACATCCATATAGCCTTCGGTGACGATGACCGTCCCTGCATCATAGGCCGCCTGCCGCGCTTGGGCCGCGTTGAACAATATGCCGCCCTTATGGAATAACGGCGTTTCCGGCGAATTGAGATATTTTGCCGGTTGATCGGGATCGAGCGCCCGGCCGCCAAAAGCGATGACGCGCCCCTTGAGATCGGTGATCGGAAAGATGATGCGGTCACGGAACCGGTCATAGGCGACGGGAATATCGTCGCCGGCGATCAGCAGCCCCGCCTGAACCATTTCGTCATGGGTGAAACCGGCGGCGCCGAGCGCGGATTTCAGGGCCGAGCGGTCATTTGGCGCATAGCCCAGACGGAAAAGGGCGCGGCTCTCATCGCTGACCTCGCGCCGCAAAAGATAGCCCCGCGCCGGAGCCCCGGCTTTTTCCGCCAGCTGCCGCTCAAAAAACGAAGCCGCCGCCGCCAGCACTTCATGCAGCCGGGACCGCGTTTGCGTCATCTCCGCGTCTCGCGGCGACGCCTCCGCCAGTGTAACGCCGGCTTCGCCCGCCAACCTTTCCACGGCCTCGGGAAAATCCAGCCCCTCCGTCTTCATCACGAAGGTGAAGATGTCGCCATGCTCGCCGGAAGCAAAGCAATGATAAAAACCTTTTTGATCGTTGACCGTGAAGGACGGCGTTTTCTCAAATTTGAAAGGACTGAGCCCGACAAATTCGCGGCCTCGCCGTTTGAGCTTGACGCGCCGCGCCACGACTTGCGACACCGGCAAACGGGTGCGGATTTCATCGAGGAGATCTGGTGTGAAACGCATCAGTGATTCGATTGTTTGGTGGTAAGGATTATACGCTTTTGGGCCGGCAAATCGAATCTCCGTTCTGAAAATCCTCTCCTCGGGCAAAAATTGTTTATTTCTTATCTAGATGCCTTTCACAGGTTAACTCAAAAGATTATTTCTTAATCCAACATAATCAATATCTACAATTGCTGTTACTCGCCTGTGTAAAGTCGGTGAAAGTGCCAAAAGTGAGACAATTCGCCTCATTTTTTGAACATTCTATTCGATCCTGTTGGCATAATATATTGATTCTGACACAATGGCTAAATCTGGCCGTCGCGCTGTGTGCAGATTGTGCGCCTTTACGCTTCAATTTGTCTGACCGCCGACGGCAGTTGTCTGGAGACGGGACCGCATCATGTCTCGCTGCTGAAGCGCTGGCGAAGGTGCCTACAAATGCATCGCCAAAAAACAAAATGAAACAAATTTAGTCAGGAAGACACATCACATGAACGACACCCGCGCATCCCGACATGCGTTGGCGGAACCGAAGTCGGAAAAAGAGCTTCAATCGTCTTACCAAGACGCGAGAGCGCGCGACATTGGCCCCGGCGCGAAAGTCGGCAACCTGAATGACGGAGATATCGATTGGTCCGATGCTGAAAGCCTGTCCCTGCCAAAAAAGACCCTGATCAGCATTCGGCTGGACGACGATATCATCGCGTTCTTCAAACAAGCCGGGTCGGGATATCAAACACGGATAAATGCCGTGCTGCGGCATTTCATGGAATATCGGCGTGGCAGGAAGCCGCACAATTCCGAATAAGGAGAGGCGCTATTTCAATAGCTCCTTTACGATCGCGCCGGCCTTGGCGAAATCCATTTGACCGGCATAGCGCTCTTTCAGCGTACCCATAACGCGCCCCATATCCTTGAGGCCTTCGGCGCCGATCTCGTCGACCACGTCCTTACAAGCCTTGCTGACCTCCTCCTCGCTCAACTGCTTGGGCAGGAATGGCGTTATGATATCGATCTCTTCGCGCTCGCCCTGCGCCAGCTCCAGCCGTCCGGCTTCCTCATACATCTTTATCGATTCGCGCCTTTGCTTGATCATCTTAGCAAGAATATCGAGCACCTCCCTGTCGGAGACGCCCTCCTGACCGTTCGATCGCGCCGCGATGTCCCGGTCCTTGATTGCCGCATTGACCAATCTCAAGGTCGACATCCGGCGCTTGTCCTGGGATTTGATCGCGTCTTTCAATGCGCTGTTCAGTTGTTCTCGCATTTTTCTCTCTGCCGTCAGAATTCGCGACGCAAACTTATGCAGACACTTGCGCCGTGACAAGCCGCCATTGAAATAATACTTTGAAATCTATGGAAAATATTTTTTGTCGATCTTTTCCAGGCCGATGAAGTGGAAAAGTTTGACGCTCGCCGCATTTTTTGCATTGGCTCGCGTGACGCCGGTGAACGGCGGCATCGAATTCGATCGGCGCGATCGAACAGCCGTGGTGCGGCAGGCCGGATGCAAGGCGGATCTGATGACAAGGCTCCGCTTCGCATGGTACTGGCATATGCCCCTCGCGAATTCGTGGGCTGAACGGCAATATGCCAGGATTATGCCAGGATTAAAGACATTGTTGATGGCGGCACTTCCCATAGACAGGACGCAAAAAGGCTGGAGCGAACCTAAGGCCACGGCGGTCATCGTCCTTGCCGACGGCACGGTTATTCGCGGCAATGGGCTCGGGGCTCGGGGCTCGGCCGCGGGCGAAGTTTGTTTCAATACGGCAATGACGGGGTACCAGGAAATTCTGACCGACCCCTCATATGCCGGGCAGATCATTACTTTCACCTTCCCACATGTCGGCAATGTCAA